>DASUYB010000106.1 GCA_036377595.1 Longimicrobium sp.
GCAGCGCGGCCACGGCCTGCACCAGCCGCACGGCATCCGTATCCGGCGCCTCGGCGGGGAGCGCGCCGGTGACGGCCCGGGCCAGCAGCGCCCGCTGCTCGCCGTCCGCCGGCTTGGGGTGCGCCAGCCGCAGCGCGTCGCGGTGGCTCCAGCCGTCGCGCTGCGGGTACTTCAGGAGCTGGTACGCCAGCTCGCGCGGCTCCTTGCCCAGGTACCAGGCACCCACCGCCCGGCGCACGCCGCGCCCCCAGCCGCGGAACGCCTGCACGTAGCGCAGCCAGTGCAGCAGGTGCGTCCCCGTCCGCGCCACCCGCGGCAGCGCCTCGAGCGCGGCGGCCCGGGCGGCCTCGTCGCCCATCCCGGCCACCATGGCCAGCACGAACAGCGCGGGGTCGTTGTTCGGCGCGCGGCCGCTCTCGCTGATCTCCACCACGCGCCGCACCACGCGCGCGCCGTCCTCGGCCACGCACTCGGCCGCGGCGGCGGCGTTCTCCACCGTCAGCGTGCGCTCGCCGATGTAGTAGGTCCCGCCCTCGCTCCCGAGGACCAGGAAGCGGTCCAGCCGCGCCCAGCGGTCCACCGGCCAGGCGAACCCGCCGGCCGAGTTGGGCACCTGCGCCGACCCGGGGATCTGCGCGCTCTGCGGGGTCGCGAGCTTCCGCAGGCGAGTCGCGAAGTACTGCGTGAAATCGAGCATGGTCTCGCCTCCTTTCGGGCGAGGGGTCTGGGTGTTCCGCGTGCGCCGCGGATGAGGGGCCGCGCCGGGTATTTCCTGCCCGGACGACCGGAACAGGCCCGTTAACCAGGCGCGATCGACCCGGCGCGCGGTGGTGCAACGGAGCCGGATGAGGGATTGCCGCTCGGATGCCCCGGTTTCCCGGGAGCTTCGGTTCAAGCGAAGTGATAACCGAACAGCTGCGACCCGGCCCCGTCTCTTCCTTCCGTCTCGAAACCGATCTGCCGAAATGCCGAGCATGTCCCTCGCTGCGCGGGGGCTACATCAGCGCGCACGGCCAGCCTTGTCCGCGGCCGCAGGCGGCCCCCTCCCCCCGGCCCCCTCCCCCGCTTCGCAGGGGCGGGGGAGAACTCAGATCCGGAGCCCGTTCCCGCGCTGAGGTCTCCCCTCCCCCATCCCTCCCCCCTCGTGGGGGAGGGGCCGGGGGTGGGGGGGAACCCGGCGTCGGCCACGCCGGCCCTTACCGACGGCACCGCATACTCGGCCTGGCACCGCGGATGAGTTGTCGCAGCTCGTCTTCGTTCTCAGCGATAACCGAGCAGCTCCGACCCGCGGCGCCCCGCACTCAGCACTCGGCACTCCGGTACTTTCTTCCCTGCCGCACCGCCGCGCGCGGACCGAAAGGTCGCGTCGGCCCGGGTACGCATTTCTCCCGGATCCCGTGAAAGGGTTTGGTGCGATAACCGACTGCGTGCGGCCCGCGCGCGCCGGTGCGGCAAGTCTTCCGTCAGTGGGACCGGCGGGATTCGAACCCGCGACCTCTCGATTAGCAGTCGATAACCCACGGCCTTCGGCCCGGCGCTCCGCCGGACGAGGTGCGGCCAGGGAAGTGCTCTTCCACTGAGCTACAGTCCCGTATTCTCTTCACTCCCTCCCGTCTCATACCAAGTCCGGGTGAGGTATTGGTGCGTCCGACCGAATCTCCGTGCTGACGCGATGATAGATCCTTCGGCCTGCAAGCGCTTGCACAGACGCTGATTACGGGCTGGCCGGCCTCAGGATGACGTCAGCGTGGCATCGGTTTGGGTACATCACCAGATTCCCGGATTCGGATCACATCAGCGCGGGAAGGGAAGCCCGGCGGGATTCGAACCCGCGACCATCGGATTACGATGATCCTCCCACATCGGCCCGGGTTTCAGGCGGGCAAGGAAGCGGGGAGGAGATTTCCGCTGCTCTAACCGGACTGAGCTACGGGCTTCCTCTTCTCGCGCGGGCGCAGGGGCGACCGGTGGGGCTCGAACCCACTCCCCCGGCTCCACGGACCAGTGCTCTACCTGTTGAGCTACGGCCGCCATGCGCCTGCGTGTTCCTGCGATCTCGGTCGGGGGCCGGCGGAAGCGTTCCGCCTTCGGCGCTGATGGTCGCGTTTGCACCAGGCCTGGGGCATCGCGCCCCGCCGGCCCTCCGTCCGTCAGCCTTCGTTCATCTCCATGCACCTCCTGCCGAAGCGTGATGCGGAGGGGAGAAACGGAATCGCCCCGCCCGCGATGGTTTCACGCGGGCGGGGCGATTCGTGTCGCTCCCGTGGACGGGGAATGCGCGCCAGCACGTGGCGCCTACATCCCGGCCCTCCCGCGTAGATCCGTCGTACCGATGTTCCTGCCCAGCCCGATGGCCGAATACAGCGCCCGCGGCTCGCTTTCCGCCGCGAACGGACGCACCTCTCCCCCGAGTCTATGGGCGCACTTCTCCCGCGCGTGCACCGGCTGTGAGCCGGCGAGCGGGCTGTGCCGTTTCGGGCGAGCAGATGCGGACTGCGGCATGGACCTGTGGTTCAGCGTGCGTCGTGCGTGGTGCCTGGAAACAAAAAGTCGCGCCACCGATGTCTCGCCGAGCACTCGTGCTTCGACGCGGCCGTCCACCCGCGAGCGGGCTCGGACAGCCGAACGATCATCGGGACGCGACTCCCAAGGGCGCCAACTCTAAACGAGCCTCGAAACGGTGTCAACCCCCCTCTTCGCGCCGCCTGGACAAAGCAGGATGGGGGATTCACAGGCGATGGGAAGCGTAACTCCCTGCGAGAACGCGAGATGATTGCTTCACACAATCGAACGGATTTTCGTAGAGCCACAGATCTCTTGATGACGATTGTCGATCACCCTACCCTGTACCTGCTCGTCCGGTGAGGCGCCGGGGCGAGCCGTGAAGCACCCTTTGATGAGGAGGTGGACCCATGCGGAAGCTGAGGCTGGAGATCGACCGGCTGGCGGTGGAGAGCTTCACGCCGGAGCCGGCGGAGACGGACTCGCGCGGAACGGTGCGGGCGCACGCGCCGACGAACATCCAGGCGCACACGTGCGACCCGCTGGTGGGCACCTGCTTCGGGTTCACCTGCTTCCGCACCTGCATCTGCACGGGCCCCGCGAACCCCGGCGGCTGCGGCACCCACGTCCCCGCCTGACGCGGCGGCGCATCGAAGCACGCGAGGGGCGGCCTCCGATGCGGGGCCGCCCCTCGGCGCTTGTGGGATGCTTCGTTCTCGCGGGATGCGAGTGAACTCGCGGCTACAACGACACGCAGTCCGCCTTCGCGGACTTCATCGGCGCGCGGCCCAGTATCACCACGACCACGCGAATCTCGCCGGACAGCGCAGATGCTTGGGCGGCTACCTCTCCCGGTACGGGCCCGGTACGGGAGAAGTGGCGAGCCCAGGCGAGCCGGAGAGGGCGCGATGCCGCGGATGCGGAGATGCCGATCTTGGGCACTCAGCACTCAGGACTCAGCACTCAGGACTTGGGACTCAGGACTTAGGACTCAGGACTCCCGTCAGTACCTCGTCTCGATCCCGTGCACGACCCGGTACGTGTCGCGCGCGATCAGCAGCTCCTCGTCCGTTGGGATCGCCCACACCTCGGGGCGCGAGCCCTCGGCGCTGATGCGGCCCTCGCGACCGCCGGCCGTGGCCTCGTTGGCGGCGGGGTCGAGGCGGAGGCCGACGAACTCGAGGCCCTCGCAGATCTTCGCGCGGATGCGGGGCGCGTTCTCGCCCACCCCGCCGGCGAAGCAGACGGCGTCCGCGCCGCCGAGCGCGGCCAGGTACGCGCCCACGTACTTGCGCGCGCGGTAGCAGAACAGCTCGATGGCCAGGCGCGCGCGGCGGTCGTCGTGCTCGTCGGCCTCGGCCATCAGCTCGCGCATGTCGTTGGTCAGCCCGCTGATCCCCAGCAGCCCGCTCTGCTTGTTCAGCAGCAGCTCCACGTCGTGCAGCGACAATCCTTCCTTCTCCGCCACGTAGTCCAGCACCGCCGGATCGACATCTCCTGAGCGCGTGCCCATCACCAGCCCTTCCAGCGGCGTGAACCCCATCGACGTGTCCACCGAGTCGCCATCGCGGATGGCGCACGCCGAGCAGCCGTTGCCCAGGTGCAGCGTGATCAGCCGCGAGCCCTCGCGCGGGCGGCCGGTCAGCTGGCGCCAGCGGTAGCTGATGTAGCGGTGGCTGGTGCCGTGGAAGCCGTAGCGCCGCACCCGGTGGCGCCGATAGAGCGAGTAGGGGATAGCGTAGAGGAAGGCCTGCTCGGGAAGCGTGTGGTGGAAGGCCGTGTCGAACACCGCTACCTGCGGCACGCCGGGGCCCAGCACCGCGCGTACCGCCTGGATCCCCTTGAGGTTGGCGGGATTGTGCAGCGGCGCCAGCTCGATGGTGTCCTCGATGCCGCGCATCACCGCTTCGTCGATGGGCACCGAGTGGACGAAGCGCTCGCCGCCGTGGGCCACGCGGTGCCCCGCCGCCCCGATCTCCGCCACGCTGGAGATGGGGACGCCGGAGTCGGGGTCCGTCATCCACCCGAGCAGGTGGTCGACGGCGGCGCGATGGTCGCGCAGCCCCGCCTCGCCGGTGACGGGCTCGCCCGCGCCGGCGCGGTACGTCCACACGGCGCTGCCGCCGATGCGCTCCACCTGCCCGCGCGCCAGCCTGCGGTCGCCGTTGTCGGCGAAGCGGTGCTCGTCGGTGTCGATGAGCTGGAACTTGAGCGTCGACGAGCCGACGTTGAGGACGAGGATGTTCACCGCGAGGCCGTATCCGTCCGGGGAAAGCAGAAGGTGCCGGGCGCCCCATGGTACGGCGCCCGGCACCCCGGGTCCAGAGCCCGGCGGCGGCTACCGATCGATCGCATCCCTCGCCCGGTTGATCAGGTCCAGCAGCGGCGTGGCCAGCACGAAGTATCCCTTCTCCGTCTGGAGGTTCACGCCGTATCCCGCCTGTACGATGTCCTCCAGCAGGGTGAGCGTTCCCCCGATCCCGAGCTGGATCCCGTCGTCGCGCGTGAAAACGACCGACATCAACCCCACCCCCAGCCCGCGCGGGTCCAGCAGCGAGCCCGGGTTGGCCCGGCCGCCGGGACGGTTGCGGAAGTGGAGCACGTACGAGGTGGAGATCCCCGGCTTGAACCCGCTCGCGCCCTGCGGGCTGGCGAAGGCGAGCCCGGCCGTCCAGGTGCGGTAGAGCCCGAAGGTGCGCACGCCCACGGTCCGCTCTTCCTGGGCCAGCGGCTTTCCCGTCTGCGGGTCCAGCACGCGCAGGGTGATGGTGACCTCGTCGCCGTCGGCCACGTTGCGGCGCAGGTACAGCTCGCCCGGCACCAGGCTGGCGGCCTGGACGGACACCAGGGTGCGCTCGATCTGGTCCAGTGGAACGGACGTGCTTCCCACCCGCTCGGTGGCGCCGGTGAGCCCGGCGAGCTCGGAAAGGCTCGTGACCCGCGCGGCGAAGGTGCGGTAGTGCTGGCCGAGCGACGAAAGCTGCGCCTGCGCGCGCTTCCACCGGGGGATCTGCTGTTCCAGCAGCCGCTGCAGCCGCGTGCGCTGCGCCCCGGCGTCGCCCGCCAGCACGGCGCGGACCGCGGTGTCCAGCGCGTCGAGGTCTTCCGCCAGCCTGCCGGGAAGCGCGGAGATGGCGGGAAGCGCGTTCATCACCTGCGACAGCGACTGCTGCATGGCGGCAAGCTGCGCCAGCAGCGCTTCGGCCGAGCCGCCCTGCACCCCGCCGCGCAGCGACTGGTGCAGCGTGCGGAGGGTGGCCAGCGGCTCCACCAGCGACGCCACCGCATCCAGATCGTAGCGGAGCTGCGCCGTCTGCGGCAGCGCCGCCAGCTCGTCGCGCAGCGCGCGCAGCTCCGCGGCCGTGGGCAGAGAGTCGAGCACCACCTTGGCGCTGTCGAGCTCCGCGCTCAGCAGCCGCGCGGCCGTCTCCACGTCCTCGCGGAGCCGGGCGGCCGTGGTGCGCAGGTCGCCCGCGAGCTGCAGGATCTCGCGGGCGAACTGGCGTCCCCGCTCCACCCGCGCCTGCTCCTCGGGCGTCATGGTGAACGCCAGCTTGTCCACCGGCGTCACGTCGCCCTGCGGCAGGTTGTCGTAGTTGGAGATGTGGATCTGCGAGGCGGGGCGGTCGGGCCCGGTGCGCACCGCGAAGATCTGCACGCGCGGCATCACGTCGGGGCGCGAGCGGGCCAGGTCGCTGGAGGCGCCCGCCAGCCGCTGCCCGATCCCCTCGATCTCGCGCCGCGCCAGCTCGCCGATGGCCACGTAGCCGGGATCGCCCACGGCTAGCGCCGAATCGGTGTTCGCCCCGCGGTCGGCCAGGAAGGTGATGAGGGGGATGAGGATCCCCGCGTGCCCTGCCAGCGAGGCGCGCAGCGCCTGGTGCGCCGCCGCGTCGCGCGGATTGCGGGCGAGCTGCGCCTCGGCCGCCGAGATCGCGTCCACCACCGCCGACAGGCTGTCGTCGAAGGCGCGCAGCAGGTCGCGCACTTGCCCGAGCGTGTCGGACAGCGCGGCCACCCGCCGGGCGGCGGGGTCGTCCAGGGCGCGCAGCGCGGGCGCGGCCAGCGCCTCGATGGCGGCCTGGTCGGGCACCACGCGCAGCACGCTGTTGATGTCGGCGAACCCCCGCCCCGACGTCGGCAGCGCGCGGGTGCCGCCGGACTGCGGCTCCTCCTCGATCCGCAGCATCGCCGGGCGGCCGGGCGGCGCGGGCGAGACCTGTGCTGCCGCGGGCGCGGCGGCGAGCAGCGCGCCGAGGGCGGCGATCGCGGCAAGCCGCGGCCGGGTGCGTGGCATGGCGCTACCCCTGCTGCGCGCGAAGAAAGGCCAGCTCGAGCTGCGTCAGGCTTTTCGCCTCGCCCGCGGTCAGCCGCACGGACGGCTTCTGGTCGAGGTTCAGCACGCACACCACGGCGCCGCCCTGCAGAAAGTCGCTCGCCTCGCTCTGCGTCAGCAGCGCGGGATCGCGCACCCACACCACCTGCCGTGCCGTGGGCAGCGCGTGCGCGCGGACGTCGGCCTTCGACGCGATCACGTCCTCGCCCCCACCATCACCCACCACCAGCATGGTGATGCGGAAGCGGTCGGCGAGCGCCTGGTCCAGGAGCGCGCGTGACTTGTCGGACGAATCCGGAACGATGAGCATGCGGCGTCTCCACGGGGTGGGGAATGGGGATCGGAGAAGCAGTTGGATGACCCTGCCAGCGCCGCGGGGATGGCTTCCGGCCGGCTCGAAGAGGGGGATGGACGGGCGGTGGCGAATTGCCGCGAAGCGTGGTCTAGCTCGTCGGGGACGCCACCTCCCCCAGCTCCAGCCCCCGCTCGCGCACGACCTCGCAGAGGCGGCGGGAGACGAAGGTGCTCCAGTAACCGTTGGCGACGAGATCGTGCTCGGACTGGAAGCGCTTGAGCGCGGCCTGGCTGCGGTGCCCCCACTGGCCGTCCACGCCCGTCGGCCCCAGATCGTAGCCGAGCGCGGCGAGCGCGCGCTGGCGCTGCACCACCGTCTGCGTGGGCGTCCACACGTCGTCGATGGCGCGGTCGGGATAGATGCCGCGCAGCACGCGCGCGAAGGGGAAGCCCGCCGGGTCCACCTTGTAGCCGGGGCACAGGTCGTGGTGCCCGTGGTGGTCGTCGGGGCCGATGTGCGGCCAGCGCGCCACGATCTCGCGGCCGACGGCGACCATCATCGCCACCTGCTCGTCGGTCCACGGCTGCACGCGGACGGGCTTGCCGTCGGGGGTGGCGGCCGCGATCCAGTCGTCGCCCACCATCACCGGCGAGGTGGCGAAGCCGATGTTCACCGTCTCCACGCCGATGGTGGAGCGCGAGCCCTTGTAGTCGGGCGAGCCGAGCGGCCGGCCGTCCCAGCGCAGCGTCTGGCTCTTTCCCGCGTGCCAGGAGCGGTTCTCCAGGCTCACGTAGCGGTCCACGCCCTCGTCGAAGCCGCGGCCCACGCCGTAGTGCGCGCTCGCCTCGCCCTTGCGCTCGGCGTTGCGGCCGCCGAGCAGGCGCCGGCAGAGCTCCAGGTCCCACGTCACCGTCCAGTGCCAGGTGACGCCGAGCGGGCGCCCGCCGATCGACTCGGGCCAGCCGGCGCTCACCGCCTGCCCGTCTTCGAGCGGGATCAGGGCGGATTCGTGGATGTGGAACGGCAGTTCGGCCATGGATACGGAAAGGCCGCCCGGGGCGGCCGTTGGGGTCGCGGTCATGCTGGTGTCGCGGGGTGGTGCGAGAGGCCGGGCGGAGTCCGGTGGGACGGGCGATCCGGGCGGCGGGCCGGCGCGGGGCGATCCATCGAAATCCCCGCCGGCCATGGCGAAACATCGCCACCGCCGCGGCACCCGTCAACGCTCACGCCGTCCGGGTGATCGCGATTTGGCGCGCGCGATGGGCGGCGACCTAGGCGCCGAGCGCCGCGCGGGCGAGGGCTCCGTCTTCACCCTCACCCTTTCTCCTGGGCTCGTCCTCAATCGATCAAAAAAGAAGGCCTCACGCAGAGTCAGCAGAGTCAGCAGTAAACAGCAGCTTTTTCTGCTGACTCTGCTAACCCTGCGTGAGCCATGCAGTTGAGGATGTCTGGAGACACGATGGCGCCTCCGCACCTCTCGGCCTGACCGGCTCGCGATGTGGAGGGATCATTTCACCATCCCCCCTTCGACCCGGGATACTCTTGGGGGAGGGGATGCAGCGGCGCGGTCTTCGGGCGCGACGCGGCGCGGAGGCGCGGCGCCGTCCACGCGTACAGGGCGACGCACGCGGCGAAGGCGAGCGCGGCCGGGAGCGCCAGCCGCGGGCCGCGCGTGGCCGGATCGAAGCGGGGGAAGAGGCCGCCCCAGGCCAGCACCCCGGCGTTCCAGGCGACGTGCAGCGCCACGCCGGCCCAGATGGAGCGCGTGGCCCACACCGCGTAGCCCAGCGCCATCCCCCCGGCGACGCGGATGACGATGCCGCCGGGCTCCAGGTGCGCCAGCGCGAAGAGCACCGACGTCACGCCGATGGCCGCCGGCGCGCCGAAGCGTCGCTCCATCGGGCGCTGCATCCAGCCGCGGAAGGCGAACTCCTCCAGCAGCGGCGCCATCCCCGCGATCACCATCACCAGCACCAGGGTGCCGCCGGGGCGCTCGGCGTACTCCACCAGCTGCCGGGGGAGCGGCCGGTCGCGCGCGAGGTGGAGCGAGGTGATCACCATCCACATCGCCAGCGCGCCGGTGGACATCACGGGCGCGAGCACCGCGATCCACCGCCACGCCGGGCGGGGGAAGGGGCGGACGCGCTCCGTGGCGCGGCCGCGGGCGGTGCTCCATCCCTCCGTGATCGCGTGGCACCACAGGAAGAGCGCGGCGACGACGATCAGCCAGAACACGGCGAGCCGCGGCGGCATCAGCAGGAAAAGGCCCGCCGACAGCTGCCAGAGGATGAAGATCACTGCCGCCACCACGACGTCGCGCACCGTGCGGCGCAGGTGGCGCAGCGCGGTGCGGCGTACCTCGCGGGGCGAATCTTCCGTGGCGATCAACGGACGGAGGATGGAAGTGGGGACGATGCTCGCCGGATCAAGCTAACGCCGTCCCGCCCGCGCCGAATCCCTTCTCCGAATCTCCTGAAAAGAAAAGCCTCACGCGGAGCCGCGGAGCCGCGGAGAACTCGCTCCCGCGCTGAGTTCTCCGCGACTCCGCGTCTCCGCGTGAGACCAGAGATCACCGGCGGCGGCGGGCGAGGCGCTCGTCGCGGCGCTGCCTGCCGGCCTCGAAGCGGCGCTTCTCGTCGTCCGTCTCGGGAAGGATGGGCGGGACGCGCGCGGGGCGGCCGTCGCCGTCGAGGGCCACGAAGGTGGCGTAGCAGGTGTTGGTGTGGCGCTCCTCGCCGGTGACGGGGTTCTGCGCGAACACCTTCACCCCCACCTCCATGCTGCTGGTGCCGGTGAAGTTCACCGACGCGTGCGCCACCACCAGCTCGCCGATGTAGATGGGCTCGTTGAACTCCACGCTGTCGAAGCTCCTGGTCACCACCGGCCGGCCCGCGTGCTTCATGGCGCAGAACGCCGCCGCGCGGTCGATGAAGCCCAGCAGCACGCCGCCGAACAGCGTGCCCGCCACGTTCTGGCTCTGCGGCTCGGCCAGGTCCGCGAACGTCACCTGGCTCAGCCGCACCGGCCGCGGCACCGCCGGATCCGGCGCGGCCGACTTCAGGTAGATCTCCACCGGCCGGATCATCCGCTCCGCCATCCTCGCTCCTCGTCTCACGCTCGTCCCTGAATCCCGCAGCCGCCTCGGCGCGCGGAAGATGGCGGACGATGCGCGGCGGGGAAAGGCGCCCGGCGCGGCATCCTGCGTCGCGGTGGAATCCCTCGCGCCGGCGTCCGTCGAAACCGGGAGACGGGGGATTTCCGAACCGGTGGCGGGGGCATAAACTACCGACTTCATCTCCCCCGGCGTGCGTCCGCCGCAGGTCCCCTCCGCGAACGAACGATGGCGGTATCCGGCCCCGGCTCCTCTCCCGTCGACACGCCTCCTCCCGCGCCCGACGTCCCCGCCGAGCGGCCGGCGTGGCTGCGCTACGGCGCGGCGCTGGCGGGCACCGCGGCGGCGCTGGCGCTGTCGCTGGCGTTCCGGCAGTTCATCGCCACCAACGTCTTCATCTTCTTCTTCGCGGCCATCATCCTCTGCGCCTGGTTCGGCGGCCGGGGACCCGCGCTGTTGGTGACGCTGCTGGCCCTCCCCCTGGCCAACTACTTCTTCCTGGACCCGGCCTTCGCGTGGAGCACGGCGCCCATCACCCTGCTGCGGATGGCGGTGTTCGCCGGCCTGGCGGTGCTGATCGGCTCCATGCGCGAGTCGCTCGACGTATCGCGCCGCCGCGCCGTGCAGGCCGCGCGCGAGGCCGCCGAGCACGCGCAGCGGCTGGAGGAGCAGGCCGTGGAGCTGCAGCAGCAGGCGGCCGAGCTGGAGCTGCAGACCGAGGAGGCGCAGACGCTGGCCGAGGAGCTGGTCGAGGCCAACCGCCAGCTGGAGGAGAGCGCCGCCCGCTCGCTGGCCGAGGCGCAGGCGCTGGCGCACGTGGGGAGCTGGGAGTGGGACGTGGCGCACGACCACGTGTGGTGGTCCGACGAGATGTACCGCATCTACGGCTTCGAGCCGGGCTCCGTCGACGTGTCGCTCGGCACCTTCCTGGAGCACGTGCACCCCGGCGACCGCGAGCGCGTCCGCGCCGAGGTGGAGCGGTCGAGGAAGACGCGCGAGCCGTTCGAGCTGGACCACCGCATCGTCCTGGCCGACGGCTCCATCCGCATGCTGCACGCGCGCGGGCGGGTGGAGATCGACCGCACGGGCGCGGTCACGCGGATGTCGGGGACGGGGCAGGACGTGACCGACGCGCGCGCGGCCGAGGAGACGGCGCGGCGCCTGGCGGCCGAGCAGGCCGGGCGCGCCGAGGCCGAGGCGGGACGCGGCCGGCTCGAGGCGGTGCTGGAGGGGATCGGCGAGGCGTTCATCGCCTTCGACTCGGAGTTCCGCTACACCTATGTGAACCGCCCCGGCGAGGAGCTGCTGGGCCGCCCCCGTGGCGAGCTGCTGGGGCGGCGCGTGGACGAGGTGTTCCCCGAGGTGGTGGAGAGCCCCTCGTGGGAGGTGATGCACCGGGTGGCGCGCGCGCGGCGGCCGGAGCGGGTGGAGTTCCTGTCGACGTCGCTGGGGCGGTGGATCAGCCTGCGGGTGTCGCCGTGGAACGGCGGCGTCTCGCTCTTCCTCGAGGACGTGACCGACCGCCGCCGCGCACAGGAGGAGCGCTCGCGCCTGGCGGCCATCGTGGAGTCGAGCGAGGACGCCATCTTCTCCAAGACGCTGGAGGGGGTGATCCAGAGCTGGAACGCGGGCGCCGAGCGGCTCTACGGCTACACGGCGGAGGAGATGGTGGGGCGGAACGTCTCCACCCTGGCCCCGCCCGACCGCGTCGACGAGATCCCGGCGATCCTGGAGCGGCTGGCGCGCGGCGAGCGGCTGGCCAGCTACGAGACGGTGCGGGTGAGGAAGGACGGCACGCAGATCGACGTGCTGCTGGCCATCTCGCCGCTGCACGACGCCGACGGGCGGGTGATCGGCGCGTCGACCATCGCCCGCGACGTGAGCGAGCGCCGGCGCGCCGACGCGGCGCTGCGGGCCAGCGAGGCGCGCTACCGACGGCTGATCGACACGGCCGAGGAGGGGATCTGGCTGCTCGACGCGGAGGGGCGCACCAGCTACGTGAACGAGCGGATGGCGGGGATGCTCGGGCGTCCCCCCGCGGAGGTGGAGGGGCGCGCCCTGACGGAGTTCGTGCACCCGGCGTCCCGCGCGGAGGTGGCCGAGCACCTGGCGCGGCTGGACGGCGCCCGCGAGCGCCACGACGTGCGCCTGGTCCGCGGCGACGGCTCGGACCTGTGGGCGCTCGTCTCGCTGAGCTCCGTGCGCGGCGAGGCGGGCGAGTGGCAGGGGTCGCTGGCGATGGTCACCGACGTGACCGACCGCCGCCGCGCGGAAGAGTCGGTGCGCTTCCTGGCCGAGGCCAGCCGGCTGCTGGCGCAGTCGCTGGACTACGACCGGGTGCTGGGCACCATCGCCGGGCTGGCGGTGCCGCGGCTGGCGGACTGGTGCGCGGTGGTGCTGGCCGCGCCCGGCGGCGGCATGCGGGTGGAGGCCGCCCACGCCGACCCGGAGCGCCAGCCGCTGGTGCGCGAGCTGGTGGCCGTGCGGCTGGGCGCGGCGGGGCCCGGCGGGCCCGTGTCCACGGCGCTGCGGCAGGGGCGCTCGGTGCTGATCGAGGACAACGCCGCCGGGATGCTGCGCGGCGCCGTTCCCGACCCCCGCTACGAGGCGCTGCTCGACGCGCTGGCCCCCGCGTCGCTGGTGGCCGTGCCCCTGGCGCTGGAGGGAGCGACGACGGGGGCCATCGTGCTGGCCAGCGCCGACGCCGCGCGCCGCTACGGCCCCGGCGACCGCGCGCTGGCCGAGGAGCTGGCCCGCCGCGCGGCCACCGCGGTGGAGAACGCGCGGCTGCACCAGGCCGAGCAGGAGGCCCGCCGCCAGGCCGAGGCCGCCGCGGCGCAGATCGCCCGGCTGCAGGCGGTGACCGCCGCGCTCTCGACGGCGCGGACGATGGAGGAGGTGGCCCGCGCCGCGCTGGGCGAGAGCATGCGCGCGCTGGGCGCCGCCGCGGGATGGATCAGCCAGCTCGCGCCGGGGAGCGAGCGGGTGGAGCTGGTGTGGGCCACGGGGTTCGACGCGGCGGTGATGGCCGAGTTCCGCAGCATCCCCCTCGACACCCCCATCCCCCTGTCGGACGCGGTGCGCACGGGCGAGATCATCGCCATCCCCAGCCGCGCGGAGCTGGAGGCGATGTATCCCGGCATCCCCGACCGCGGGCAGCGCAGCCGCTACGCCGCCTGGGCGGTGGCGCCGATGTGGGTGGAGGGGCGGGCGGTGGGAGGGATGGTGATCAACTTCCCGGAGCCGCGCGGCTTCGACGCCGACACGCTGGACTACCTCTTGGCGGTCGGGCGGCAGGGCGCGGTGGCGCTGGAGCGGGCGCGGCTGTACGAAGCCGAGCGGACGGCGCGCGCCGAGGCCGAGGCTGCCAACCGCGCCAAGTTCGACTTCCTCACCACCATGAGCCACGAGCTGCGCACGCCGCTGAACGCCATCGCCGGCTACGTGGACCTGCTGGAGCTGGGGATCCGCGGCCCGCTGACCGACGCGCAGCGCGACGACCTGCGCCGCATCCGCCGCAGCCAGACGCACCTGCTGGGGCTGATCAACGACGTGCTGAACTTCGCGCGCATCGAAACGGGCCACGTGCACTTCGACCTGGGCGACGTGGCGCTCGACGAGCTGCTGGGCGAGGTGGAGACGCTGATCGCGCCGCAGGTGCAGGCGCGCGGCCTGTTCTACGAGTACCGGCGTCCAGACCCGGCGGCCACCGTGCGCGCGGACCCCGAGAAGCTGCGGCAGATCGTGCTGAACCTGCTCTCCAACGCGGTCAAGTTCACGCCGGCGGGCGGGCGGATCACGCTGTCGAGCGAGGTGGACGGCGACTGGGCGCGGGTGCGCGTGGCCGACACGGGGATCGGCATCCCCGGCGACAAGCTGGGCACCATCTTCGAGCCCTTCGTGCAGGTGGCCACCGGCTACACGCGCACCAGCGAGGGCACCGGCCTTGGGCTCTCCATCTCCCGCGACCTGGCCCGCGCGATGGGCGGCGACCTGGGCGCCGAAAGCAGCGAGGGCGAGGGCTCCGTCTTCACCCTTACCCTTCCCCTGGGCTCTTCTTCAATCGACTGAAAAAAGAAAGTCTCACGCAGAGCAGCAGAGGGAGCAGAGGAAAAAATGCAGTTTCTCTGCTGCCTCTGCTGCTCTGCGTGAGCCATGCAGTTAAGGATGTTTGGAGATGACGAAAGCGCCTCCGGATCGCGATGATCCAGAGGCGCTTTGCGTCGATAGCGGGGGCGGGATTCGAACCCGCGACCTTCGGGTTATGAGCCCGACGAGCTACCAGGCTGCTCCACCCCGCGACGAGTGGAACGACACGCCGGAGAGCCGGTTTGAAGCCTGATACGTGGTGTATCGGTGGGTGGCATCCCCGCAGTCTTCGCGATGTCCGTCGAAGGACTCCACGTCCGCTGCAGGATCAGCCCCCGGCTTCAAGGATATCGGCTCAAACATGAAACTCTCCGCCATGCCGAACGCTCTCAAGCTACACGAAAGCTAAGTAATTGTCAAGTAGATATTTACGCGGGCTTCTCCCCACGCGGCGGGCGGGGACTTCCCCCTCCGTGCCGTCAGCGCTCGTCCGGGCGGATCCACTTGCTCGTCGTCGGGGGACGGAACGCGGCGAAGCGGTCCAGCAGGCGCGCGGGGTCGGTTTCCTCGATCACCAGCGCGCGGTGCTGCGGCGGGATGAAGCCCTCCTCCGCGCCCCGGTCGAACAGCGCCAGCAGGGGATCGTAGTACCCCGCCACGTTCAGCAGCCCGCACGGCTTGGGATGGAACCCGAGCTGGCTCCAGGTCAGCACCTCGCAGAACTCCTCGAAGGTGCCGAAGCCGCCCGGCATGGCCACGAAGGCGTCGGCGCGGTCCGCCATCATCGCCTTGCGCTCGTGCATCGTCCGCACGACGTGCAGCTCGGTGAGCCCCGCGTGCCCCACCTCGCGCGCCATCAGCGCCTCGGGGATCACCCCGACCACCTCGCCACCGCCGGCCAGCACGGTGTCGGCCACGATCCCCATCAGCCCCACGTTGCCGCCCCCGTAGACGAGGCCGAGCCCGCGCTCCACCAGCACGCGCCCCATCTCCCGCGCTGCCGCGGCGTAGTCGGGACGCCCGCCGGGGTTGGAGCCGCAGAACACGCAGACGCGGCGCAGCGTGCGATCTCCTCCTCCCATCGCCACTTGCCGAGATTCGTGGACGCTCACAATGCGGCGGGGGGACGGTAGATCCACCCCTCCAGCGCCAGCAATTCCGGTGGCACGCGGCCCAGGCGGTACGGCTGGTCGAGATCGCCGCGGCAGAGGAAGGCGACCAGGCAGGCGACGCAGGCGTCGCGCGCGTCCTCGAGGGTGCAGGCGCACGCCTCCATCGACGGGTGCGCGAAGGTCATCCATGGCTTGAGCGCCGCCGGCCGCGCGCGCACCTCGCCCGGGCGCGAGGGCACGCGCCCGCCGCGGATCCCCAGCTCCTTCGCCGCGCCGGCGGGATAGACCTCGATCACCACCGTCGGCGCGGACGGGTCCGGCGCCTCGGGGGAGATGGAGACCTCGGCTTCGTCGCGCAGCTCGTGCAGGAAGCGGATCCCCTCCAGCGTCTGCTTGTACAGCCGCATGTCGAAGGGCGACAGCGCGCCGCCGGTGTCCGTCCGCCGCAGCGCCTTCTGGAGATCGGGAAGGGTCTTCCACACCTCCTCGGGCGGCCGGTCGGCGATCCACGACGCGATCGCCTTCCATGCCGGCTCGCGCCCCTCCGCGATCCGCTCCGCCGCAGCCGCGGGGATGCCGAAGGGGAAGTCGGCGCCCCACAGGATCGCATCGTCCTCCCCTGCGTCCACGTGCCTGCGCCACGCGCCCGCGACGTGCGCGCGCAGGTCCTCGCGGAAGGGGAGGGGACAGAGGGAGACGATCTCCAGCTTCCCCTCGCGCTCGCGGCCCACGGCGGCCCACAGGTTCGAGAGCGGCTCCTTCGCGCCGGAGAAGTCGATCCCGCCGAACCAGGCGAACTCGGGCATGCGTCGCGTCGTGGGGATTGGTGGATTCGTCATCGTGGACGCGGGAAGATCCGGCCCACACCCTCGCGGCACAAGCCCGAGCATCCACAACAACGGACTCACGCGGAGACGCGGAGGCGCGGAGAACTGATTGCCGGTCTCCGCGCCTCCGCGTCTCCGCGTGAGCTCGGTCGGTCAGGGGTTCGCGTAGTCGGCGGTGGGAAGGAAGCGCGGCGGCTTGCGGTGCTTCGTCCCCTGCTCGTACGCGAAGGCGAGCTTGATCAGCGTCGGCTCGCTCCACGCGCGGCCGATGAACGAGATCCCCACCGGCAGCCCGAACGCGTAGCCCGCGGGCACGGTGACGTTGGGATACCCCGCCACCGCCGCCGGCGTGGAGCTGCCGCCCACGCCGTGGTCGCCCAGCAGCAGGTCGATCTCCCACGGCAGGCTTCCCGTCGGCGCCACGATGGCGTCCAGCCGGTGCTGCGCCATCACCGCGTCGATCCCCTCGCGGCCGGCCAGGCGCACGCACTTCGCCCGCGCGTCGACGTACGCCTTGTCCGTCAGCGGGCCCTTCTCCTGCGCCATGGCCATGATCTCCTGCCCGAAGAACGGCATCTCCTTCGCCTTCTCGCGCTCGTTGAAGTCGATCACGTCCTTGAGCGTGCGCACCCGCGCTGTGGGGCCGCGGCTGGCGAAGTACTGCGCCAGGTCCGCCTTGAAGTCGTAGAGGAGGACGGTGAACTCCGCCTCGTCATACTCGCCCAGGTGCGGGATGTCGGCGGGATCGACGATGACGGCGCCCAGGCGGCGCAGGTCGGCGATCGCGGCGTTGACCACGCGGTCCGCGTGCGGGTCCGCGCCGAAGAAGCGCCTGCGGGCAACGCCGATGCGCGCGCCGCGCAGGCCGTTGGGGTCGAGGAAGCGGGTGTAGTCGGGCTGCACCCGGCCGCGGCCGGCGGCGGTGGCCGGGTCGCGCGGGTCGGCGCCAGCGAGGACGCTCAGCAGCGCGGCGGCGTCGGCCACGGTACGCGCCATCGGCCCCGCCGTGTCCTGGCTGTGCGAGAGGGGGACGACGCCCGCGCGGCTCACCAGCCCCAGCGTGGGCTTGATCCCGACGACGGAGTTGGCGGACGAGGGGCAGACGATGGAGCCGTCCGTCTCCGTCCCCACCGCCACCGCGGCGAAGTTGGCGGCGATGGCGGCGCCGCTCCCGCTGCTCGATCCGCACGGCGAGCGGTCCAGCGCGTAGGGATTGAGGCACTGGCCGCCGCGCCCGCTCCAGCCGCTGGACGACTTGGTGGAGCGGAAGTTGGCCCACTCGCTGAGGTTGGCCTTCCCCAGGATGACGGCGCCGGCGGCGCGCAGCCGCTCCGCCAGGAACGCGTCGCGCGGCGCGGGCGTGCCGGCCAGCGCGTACGAGCCGGCCGTCGTCTGCATCCTGTCCGCCGTGTCGACGTTGTCCTTCACGAGGACGGGGATGCCGTGCAGCGGCCCGCGCACCCGCCCGCCGCGCCGCTCCGCGTCCAGCGCGTCGGCGATCCGCAGCGCGTCGGGATTGGTCTCGATCACCGAGCGCAGCGTGGGCCCCCTGCCGTCCATCTCCTCGATCCGCCGCAGGTACGCCTCGGTGATGGAGCGCGCCGTCCAGCGGCCCTGCCGCATCCAGTCCTGCAGCTGCTGGACGGTTGCCTCCTCCAGCTCGAACGGCGGCGGCGCGAACGTCCGTGCGGACGGCGTCTCCGCGGCGGGCGTGGCGGACGCGTCGGGGACGCGGCCGACGGCGCCGGCCACCGCGGCCAGGGTACCGGCGTGCAGGAACCCGCGGCGGCTCAGCCCGCGGCGCTCGGGCTGCTCGGACGGATCGTCGTGATGCTCGGACATTTCTGGGGCTGCGGTGGCACGGGGAGATGCGTGGGATGGGAGCGGGAAGGATCGTATGCGGCGCCCGGCGGGCGGGCAAGCGGCCGTTCGACAGGCCCGCCGTTTTCCTGGAGGGGAAAGCGTGTATCGCGGTTCAACAGAAGTACAGGCAGGTTACATACTCTCAATCTCTACGGGTCGCTGCAGTCGCGTTTGTAGCCGCAGTTGGGGCAGACGATCTTGCAGCTGTGGTCGTACATCCGCGTGCCGCACATCTCGCAGAAGTGCTCCTTCGGGATCTCGCGGAGACGGAACGGCATCGCAGGCTTCGCCACGGGCGCGGGTGGCGGCGCCGGCTCGGCGTCCGGCTCGCGGCGCTTGTGCGCGTTGATGCGTGCGCACCAGCTCGGGTCGAAGTGGCTCACGCGGATGGGCGAGCGAAGGGAGATGGGAACGGGATGATCGGGAAGGTACGGCCGGGGGATGGGGCGCGCGAGAGCGACGTGCGGGGAGGCGAGGCGACGCGGCTGCGTGAGGGATGCGCGCCCGGAGGGCCGGGAACCCGCCGCGCGTGCGCCGATGCTTCGGCATCGACGAAGGTTCGGCGCGGCGGGGGCCCGGCGCCGTTGGCCACCGCGGTATCGTGGCCTACGGCGCGCGCAGCCCGGTTCCGCGTCTCGGCGCGGAACACGCCCGAATTCCGCAGTTGTT
Source organism: Longimicrobium sp. (assembly GCA_036377595.1). NCBI lineage: Bacteria > Pseudomonadati > Gemmatimonadota > Longimicrobiia > Longimicrobiales > Longimicrobiaceae > Longimicrobium > Longimicrobium sp. The sequence goes on from DASUYB010000106.1 coordinate 18,806, forward strand.
CCGTTCCTGGGAAGACGAAGAATCAGTTCGGCTCTTCGCCGACGCGGCGGCGCACTTCCTGGAGGATGCGGCGCGGGTCGCACGGCTTGGTGAGATAGCCGTCGCAGCCGGCGTCGACCGCGCGCTTGCCCACCGAGCCGTACGGGTGCGCGGTGATGATGACCACCGGGATGCCGCCGGTCTCGGGGTCGGCCTTGAGCTGCTCGGTGGCGCGGATGCCGTCGATGCCGGGGACGGAGATGTCCATCAGGATGACGTCGGGGTGCTCCTCGCGGGCCGCGCGCATCCCGTCCAGGCCGTTGTCGGTGGCGAGCACGCGGTAGCCATGGTGATGCAGGTACATCGCGTTGATCGCGCGCATCTCGATCTGGTCCTCGACGATGAGCACGGTCTTGGCGCCACGCGTCTTCTGGTCGAACGCCTGGTACATCTGCTACCCTCTGCTACGTTTCAGACAGTGGAAGTTGGCTTCTGCCAACGTAATACGTGTTTACACGCTGCGCCACCTCCAGGGTCCGATCGCCTCGTGGAAGGCCGCGCGCGACGGCATCTTCGCCCCGTTGCGGCGTGCCTTCGGGACATCGGCGCCCCACGTCGCCTCCGTGTGCTTGCCCGGCCCGCGGCGGCGGCGGCATCTTGCCCGCACGGAGGTGAGAGATGAGAACGATCGTCGTGGTTTCGGCGCCGATGCTCGCGGTAGGTCCGCTCCGCCCCGAGCCGCCGCAGTGATCGCCGGGATCCAGGCCGGGGCGAGGGAGACGGGCGCGCGGTCGCTCGACGACGAGCTGGGCGGCGAGCTGGCGGGGCTCGAGCGCTGCGGGCTGCGGCGCGCGCTGAAGACGGTGGAGCGGCGGCGCGGCGCGGAGGTCGTGGCGGACGGTCGCCGCGCCGTCGACTTCTCCTCGAACGACTACCTGGGGCTCGCGTCCGACCCGCGCATCGCCGAGGCGGCGGCGCGCGCGCTCGGCGATGCGGGCACCGGCGCCGGCGCGGCGCGCCTGATCTCCGGCAACCATCCCCTCCACGAAGAACTGGAGCGCGAGCTGGCGCGGTTCAAGCGTGCGCCGGCCGCGCTCCTCTTCGCTTCCGGCTACGCGGCCAACACGGGCGCCATCCCCGCGCTGGTGGGGCGCGGCGACGTGGTCTACTCCGACGAGCTCAACCACGCCTCGGTGATCGACGCGTGCCGCCTCTCGCGCGCGGCGCTGCGCGTTGTCCCCCACGCCGACCTGGAGGCGCTGGAGGACATGCTGCGCCGGGACCGCGGCCGCTTCCGCCGCCGGCTGATCGTCGTGGACGCCGTGTTCTCGATGGACGGCAGCCTCTTCCCGCTCGACGCGCTGGTGGAGATCGCGAAGCGGCACGGCGCGTGGACCTACGTCGACGACGCGCACGGCACCGCGGTGCTGGGGCGCGAGGGCCGCGGCTCGCCCGAGCACTGGGGCGTGGAGGGGCGGATCGACGTGGTGATGGGGACGCTGGGGAAGGCGCTCGGCACCGCGGGCGCGTTCGTGGCGGGATCGAAAACGCTGTGCGAGTGGCTGATGAACCGCGCGCGGCCATTCGTCTTCACCACCGGAAGCCCGCCGGCGCTGGCCGCCGCCGCGCTCGCCGCGCTGCGCATCGCCGAGGACGAGCCGTGGCGCCGCGACCGCCTCCGCGCCAACGCGCGCCGCCTGCGCGAGGGCCTGGCCGCGCTCGGCCGCCCCGCGCCCGGCGAGGCGGACGGCCACATCGTCCCCGTGCTGATCGGCGGCGCGGAGGAGACGATGCGCGCGGGGAGACTCCTGGCCGAGCGCGGCTTCCTCGCCGGCGCCGTCCGCCCGCCCACGGTGCCGCCCGGCACGTCGCGCCTGCGCCTCACCCTCTCCGCCGCCCACACCGGCGAGCAGGTGGACGGATTGCTCGCGGCGCTGGCGGAGGTGCTGGGGACGGCACCTTCCGATCATGAACGTCCCGATCTCGATTGCGGTTGAGATGGGAATATGCGAGTGAACTCGCGGCTACAACGACACACAGTCCGCCTTCGCGGACTCCGTGCGGGCAAGGGTTTGGTACGCATCACCGGCATCATCGCGGGCGGAGGTGATCAACGTTTGTCGCGCGCGCCGATGCTTCGTCGGCACGAGAGCCGGTAGTCCGCGAAGGCGGACTTCGTGTGGTTGTAGCCGCGAATTCATTCGCATACTCCACGCGGATTTCTCGCAACCGCCACGCATCCTCTCGACCGCATTCGACGCAGATTCACCCCATCGAACGCCGTCCTCATCTCCCGAAGTCGCGCCCAATCTCCCATCACCTTAGCTTGTCCGTCCCAATCCCCGCACACGGCAGGTGATGGCTCTCGACTGGCTCGCGCTCGACACCGCGCACGTCTGGCATCCGTACACGCAGCACGGCATCGCCCCCGTCGCCACGCCCGTGGTGCGCGGCGAGGGCGCGTACCTGTTCACGGCGGACGGTGGGCGGCTGCTGGACGCGATCTCGTCGTGGTGGGTCACGCTGCACGGCCACGCCCACCCGGCGATTGTCGATGCGATTGCCGAGCAGGCGCGCGCGCTGGAGCAGGTGATCTTCGCCGGGTTCGCGCACGAGCCGGCGGCGCGGCTGGCGGCGGAGCTCGCCGCGGTGCTGCCGGAGGGGCTGACGCGCGTCTTCTACTCCGACGACGGGTCGACCGCCGTCGAGGTGGCGGTGAAGATGGCGCTGCAGCTCTGGCGTCTCCGCGGCGAGCATCGCCCCTCGTCGCCGCGCTGGAGAACGCGTATCACGGCGACACCTTCGGCGCGATGAGCGCCAGCGGCCGCGGCGTGTTCACCGAGGCGTTCGCGGAGCACCTGTTCGAGACCGCGCGCCTTCCCGACCCGTCGGAGGGCGACACGGTGGCCGCGCTGGAGCGGCTGCTGGACGCGCGGGGCGGGGAGCTCGCGGCCGTCATCGTAGAGCCGCTCCTCCTCGCCGCCGGCGGGATGCGCGTGTGGAGCGAGGAGACGCTGCGCGGCATCCGCCGCCTGACGACGGAGGCGGGCGTCCTGCTGATCGCCGACGAGGTGGCCACGGGGTTCGGGCGCACGGGGCCGCTCTTCGCCTGCGAGCGGGCGGGCGTCTCCCCCGACCTGATCTGCCTGTCCAAGGGCGTCACCGGCGGGTTCATGCCGCTGGGGGTGACCGCCGCGCGCGAGGAGATCTTCCAGGCGTTCGTCAGCGACGACCGGCGCCACACCTTCTTCCACGGCCACTCCTTCACCGGCAACCCGCTGGCCTGCGCCGCCGCCCGCGCCTCGCTGCGGCTGCTGGACGACGCGTGCGCGCGGCGGCGCCAGGAGATCGAGGCCGCGCACGGGGACGGACTCGCGCGCCTCGCCTCGCACCCGCGCGTCCGCGCGCCGCGCGTGCTGGGGACGGTCGCCGCGTTCGACCTGGATGGCGGGGACGGGTATCTCGATCCCGTCGGACGCGAGCTGGCGGCGTTCGCGCGTGGCGAGGGGGTGCTGCTGCGGCCGCTGGGGAACACCGTGTACCTGATGCCGCCCTATTGCGTCAGCCGAGCGGAAATGGACAACTTGTACCAGGTGATCGGCCGATTCCTGGAGACGCGATGATCCGCCTGGGTGTGACGGGGACGGACACGGGGGTGGGGAAGACGCTCGTCTCCACCGTGCTGCTGCGGCTGATGCGCGCGCGGGGCTTCCGCGTGGCGGCGATGAAGCCGGTGGAGACCGGCGTGAGCCCCGGCGACCCGCGCGGCGACGCCCACCGCCTGCGCGAGGCCGCCGGCGGCCCCGCTGGAGCTGGTGCGCCCGCTGCTGCTGAAGGAGCCGCTGGCGCCGTGGGTGGCCACCGCGCGCGGCGGTACCCATGTGGACCTAGACGTGCTCGACGACGCCTACCGCCGCCTCCGCGACGGCCGCGACGCCATCGTGGTGGAGGGCGCGGGCGGGCTGCTGGTGCCGCTCACCCGCGACGTGGCGTACGACGGCCTGTTCGTGCAGTGGGACCTGGACCTCGTCGTGGTCGCCGGCAACCGGCTGGGGGTGATCAACCACACGCTGCTGACGGTGCGCGCGGCGCACGACGCGGGACTGCGTGTGCGCGGCGTGGTGCTGAACACCCTCGACCCCGAGCCGCCCGGCATCGCCGAGAGCACCAACCGCGAGACGCTGACCGACCTGCTGGCCCCCGTCCCCGTGCTGCAGTTCCCCTGGCTGCGCAAGCCGAACGACGACCGCTACGTGGTCGAGATCGCCGAGGAGTGCGGCTTCGACACCCTCATCTCCCTCCGCGTCCCGCCGGGGTCGTAGGCAAAGTGGGATTGGGGGGGATCCAGTCGGATCCGCAGCGAACGACGCGCGCCTGATCCGGTTCGGATCAGGCGCGCGTTTACGTTCAGCCGGGCCGGTGCCCGTGGGTCAGCAGCACTGGGTGTCCCACGAGATCGGCTCGGGCAGGCAAAGACGGCACGACCTGCAGGTGTCGTCGTAGTTGGTGCCGCCGCCGCCGCATCCGACCTGGGTGTCGGGAGCGAAGCCGTTGACCGTTCCGCTGCTGCGCCCAGCCGGCTCCACCGTGAAGGAGACCACCTGAACCTCGTCGAGATTGAGCTTCAGCTTCTTCATGGACTTTCTCCGCTGTGATCGAAAGTGACGGCAAAGGTTTGCCGAGGACGTCCTATCCTAGAAGAGAATCCATCCGCGGGCAAGCCGGTATCTTCGGCCTTTACGTAACCTCGCCCAGGTGCGTCCCACCGAATCCTGTGCTGACGCTATGATAGATCTTCGGCCTGCAAACCCTTGCGCAGACGCTGATTACGGTCTGACCGGTCTCGGGATGACGTCAGCGCTGGATCGGTCGGGTGCATCGACCAATTCCCGGATTTCGTATCGCTGGCCAGGGATTCGTCGGCCGCCCGGACCGACATCATCGCGCGAATCCCATCTTCATCCGCGGTTGAAGGGAGTCGCGGCGGGGGGTTAGATTCGCACCGCACGCCGAATCCGCCCCGCGCGATTCCCATCTCCCTGCTCCACCCGAAGGAAAGCATCTCCATGCGGAGGACCCTGGCCGCGCTGGCGGCGCTGTCGCTGGCCGCCCCGGCGCTGCACGCGCAGGCGCCGCGCATCACCCCGGCGGGCGACCCGTCGGTGCGCGACGACACCATCTACCGGCTGGCGGTGAAGGCGTCGGACCATCCCGACGAGGATGCCGTGACCCTGCTCGACGACGGCGTCATGATCATCCACGCCGACGGCACCGACTCGCGCACCTACCGCACCGTGTCGCAGGTGCTGACCTCCGACGCGGTGGAGGGGCTGGCCGAGAACACCTTCTCGTACGACGCGTCGCGGCAGCGCTTCCGGTTGAACTGGGCGCGGGTGATCGGCCCCGACGGCCGCGTGGTCTCCGCCAAGCCCGAGCACGACCAGGAGAGCCTGGCGCCCGTGTCGGAGAGCTCGCCCGTATACACCGACCAGAAGATCCGCCGCATCACCATGGGCGGCGTGGTGCCGGGGACGATCGTCGACTACAGCTACACCATCGAGAACCTCAAGCCGGTGCTGCCGGGCGACTTCCTGGCCAGCTGGAGCGTGCACACCGGCCGCCCCACCGCGCGCTCGCGCTACGTGATCGAGATCCCCGCCTCGCTGCAGCCGCGGATCCGCGAGCGCAACCTGAACTTCCGGCGGCGTGAGCGGCGCGCAGCCGGCGTGGTGGTCTACGACTGGACCACGGCCAACGTCCCCAAGGTGGAGCCCGAGCCGTTCGCGGCCGACTCGAACGACGTGTACATGGGGATCGAGCTGGGCGGCGCCACCACCTGGGCGCAGATCGCCCAGTGGTACCACGGGCTCGAGGAGGGGCGCTACGCGCTGACGCCCGAGATCGAGGCGCGGGTGGCCGAGGTGGTGCGCGGCGCCAAGACGCTGGACGACTCCCTGCGGGCCATGCACCGCTGGGTGGCGCAGGACTTCCGCTACGTGTCGCTGTCGCTGGGGATCGGGGGATACCAGCCGCGCCTTCCCGCCGCGGTGCTGCAGACGCAGTACGGCGACTGCAAGGACAAGGCGACGCTCTTCATCGCCGTGGCGCGGCGGATGGGGGTGAAGGCGTATCCCGTGCTGCTGTCGTCGAGCGGCGGCGCCGACCGCGCCTTTCCCTCGGTCAACCAGTTCGACCACATGATCGCCGCGGTGGCGCGGCCGAACGGCGGCGGGTACACCTTCCTGGACCTGACCAGCGACCTGACGCCGTACGGCTCGGTGGTTCCCGACTACCAGGGGGGATTCGGCCTGGTAATCCACCCCGACGGCCGCGGCGAGGAGATCACCTTCCCGCGCGACGCGCCTTCGGCCAACCGCCGCGAGATGACGATCGCCGGCGAGCTGGGCGCGGACGGGACCTTCCGCGGGACGATGCTGAACCGCGCGGCGGGCGCGCTGCAGTACCGGCTGCGCAGCGCGTTCAGCAGCCGGCTGACGCCGCGCCAGCGCCAGGACCTGGGCCGGAGCATCGCGCAGGGGCTGTTCGACGGCGCCAGCGCGGACTCGCTGGAGATCTTCGACGGGCGCGACCTGCGCGCCGACCCGCACACGCGCGTGTGGGTGAGCGGCGGCCGCGCAGCCACGCGCTCGGGCGAGACGCTGATCCTGACGCTGCCGCTGGGGAACGGCTCGATGGACCAGCTGATCTCGCAGCTCGAGGCGGCGCCGGGCCCCCGCCGCTTTCCCATCGACGCGGCGGCGGTGATCGGCCCGATCGAGACGGTGAGCGAGTTCCGCGTGACCCTCCCGGAAGGATGGAAGGCGCGGCTCCCGCAGAACGTCACCGCCACCTCGGTGTTCGGCACCTACACCGCCGAATACGCGCAGACCGGGCGCGAGCTGCGGGTGGCCAAGCGGGTGAGCGGCACGCGCGGCGTGCAGCCGCCCTCGGCCATCGCCCAGCTGATCGACTGGCTGAAGGCGATGTCGAAGGACGACGCTCGCTTCATCGTGCTGGAGCCCCCCGCGCGCTGACGTTTCGGCGGGGAGAGTGGACGAGAACGCGCCATCGTGCCCACGGTGGCGCGTTCCTGTCGGTGCGTGCGGCGGATGGCGCAACTGGTACCGGTTCGCGTAACAAAACTCTTGTTTCGCACACCGGCGGGGGGCATCTTGCTGTTTGTCCCCTTTCCACGTCCGGCTCCACCCCACCGGCCCCACGCTCCCTCACGGTGACGCCCAAGTTCGTGCTCCTCGTGGATTCGCACGAGGACAGCCGCGCGATCTACACGGCCATCCTGGAGCACTACGGCTTCGGGGTGGCGTCCGCGGCGCACGCCGACGAGGGGCTGCGCCTGGCGCGCGCGCGGAAGCCCGACCTGGTGGTGCTGGAATTCAGTCCGCCGCGCGCCCGCAGCCTGGAGGCGTTCCGCGCCTTCCGCCGCGACGAGGCCACGGCGTCGGTGCCGATCGTGGCGCTCAGCACCATGGTGGGCGAGGCCGACCGCGAGCTGCTGGTGGCCGAGGGGATCACGATGTGCCTGGCGAAACCCTGCCCCCCGCTGACCCTGCTGGACGTGGCGAAGCGGCTGCTGGGAGGGCAATAAACCGAAGTGCGTGAGTGCGGAAGTGCATGAGTGCGCCGGATCACCGCGATCCGGCGCACTTTCGCATCTTCCAACGAATCCGGATCAAGACTCGGCGCCGGGGTTGCCGCATCGGGGCGGGCGCGGCATCGTGATCGCGCTTCCGCGACCCATCCCCCCGCACCCGCGGCTCACGTGGCTTCCGTCCGGCACCGGCTCGAGATCCTGGGCGCCGCGCTGCTCTTTTCCACCGGCGGCGCGGCCATCAAGGCCACCACGCTCACCAGCTGGCAGGTAGCCTCGTTCCGCTCGGGGGTGGCGGCGCTCTTCATCCTCCTGGTGGCGCGGGAGGCGCGGCGCGGGTGGACGTGGCACGTCCTCCCCGTCGGGGTGGGCTACGCGTCGACCATGGTGCTGTTCGTGGCCGCGAACAAGCTGACCACCGCGGCCAACACCATCTTCCTGCAGGCCACGGCGCCGCTGTACGTGCTGCTGCTGAGCCCGCTCCTGCTGCGCGAGCGCATCCGCGCGCGCGACGTGGCGTTCATCGCCGTGGTGGCGGTGGGGATGCTGCTCTTCTTCGTGGAGCGCCCGCCCGCCGCGGCCACCGCGCCGGATCCCAGGACGGGCGACCTGCTGGCGGCGCTCAGCGGCGTGTGCTGGGCGTTCAGCATCATGGGGCTGCGGTGGATGGGGAGCCGGCCCGATGGCGGCAACACGCTGCCGACCATCGTCATGGGGAACGCCATCGCCTTCCTGGCGTGCCTGCCGATGGCGCTTCCGGCGCGCGGCGGGGCGGTGGACTGGGCGGTGATCGCGTACCTGGGCGTGTTCCAGATCGGGGTGGCGTACCTGCTGCTGGGCTCGGGGATCCGCTACGTGCCCGCGCTGGAGGCCAGCGTGCTCCTGCTGCTGGAGCCGGCGCTGAACCCGTTCTGGGCGTGGCTGGTGCACGGCGAGCGCCCGGGCTTCTGGTCGCTGCTCGGCGGCGCGCTGATCCTGGGCGCCACCATCGTCCGCACCGCCGCGAGCCCGGTGGCGGAGCCAGTGCCGCCAGCGGATTGATCCTGACCTCGGCGTGGAAGTGCGAAAGTGCGAAAGTGCGAAAGTGCGCCGAATCGCGACGACCCGGCGCACTCATGCACTTCCGCACTCACGCACTTCAGTTCTGCAGGCTCCACCGGATAGGAAGGGCGATGATCACCGCGACGCTGCGGCCGTCGACCTGGGCGGGGGTGAAGCGGAACTTCTCCACTGCGCGGCGGGCGGCGTCCTCGAAGGCGGGGTGCGTCGAGTCCAGGATGCTCACGCTCCCCGGCTCCACGTTCCCCTGGCGGTCGATGATCAACTCGACCGTGGTCGTTCCCGTGATCTTCGAGTCGCGCAGCGCAGGGGGATAGACGCGCTGCAGCATCCGCTGCGCCTCGCGCTCGTTGGCCAGCTGCGGCAGCACGCTGACCTCGTCGGGAATGCACAGGCTGTCGCAGCGATACGTCTCCCACCCGGTGCCGGAGCCGCCGCCGGGAGGGTGCGTCGGGGTGACGGCCGTGCCACCTCCGCCGCCCACGGCGCCGAACCCCGCGTGGTGGCGGGTAGCCGTGTCGCCCGTGGCCGCGGGGAGCGAATCGGAGGCGCCGCGCGGCGGGAGCAGGCCGGGGTCGCCGTCCTTTCCCGCGGGCCGGCCGGGCGCGGACGACGGCGGGGCCACGGACGGCGGCGCCGGCGGGCGGACGCAGTCGAGGCAGTAGATCCACGGCTCGGGCGGGGGCGGGTCGCGCCGCGGCGTCCTGCTCTCGGCGGCCGTGACGAAGATGCCCAGCATCACCACGTGCGCGCCGATCGACGCGGCCACGGTGCGCGGCGTCCACACGCGGCGCTTCGGGCGGTTGGTGACGACCGTGAACATCATCCCACCTCGCGCGGAGGGTCCCACCGTTCGCTCGCCTGGCAGGCGGCTCTCTCAATCTAACGAATCTTCTCCGGAAGATTCTGACCAGTACCCCGGAGCGGCAAGAAGGGCCCGGCGATGGCGCCGGGCCCTTCTCCATCCCCCCCGCCCGCAGTTCCCGGCTCAGTTCTGCAGGCGCCACTCGATGGGGAGGGCGATGATCACCGAGACGCTGCGGCCGTTCAGCTGCGCCGGGGCGAAGCGGAACTTCTCCACCGCGCGGCGGGCCGCGTCCTCGAAGCCGGGGTGCGTGGAGTTCTGGATGTTGATGCTGCCGGGCTCCACGTTTCCCTGGCGGTCGATGATCAGCGTGACCACCGTCGTGCCGGTCACGCCCGCGTCGCGCAGGAGCGGGGGATACACGCGCTGCAGCATCCGCTGCGCCTCGCGCTCGTTGGCCAGCCGCGGCAGCACCGTCACCGCCTCGGGCTCGTACACCCCTTCCTCGCCGCCGATGCCGCTCTCCGGGCCGGGGTCCGGCGCGGGCGGCCGGTTGGGCTCGGGCGTGCCGATCACCTGGCCCTCCTGGCCGATGCCGGTGACGTCGCGCGGCGTAATGGCCGGCGCGTGCGGGTCCGGCGGCGGAACCGTGGTCGGCACCTCTTCCGGCGGCCGCGGCGTGACGAAGTCGCCCTTCGTCGGCTGCGGCTTGTCCGGCGCGGGGGGCGGCGGCGTGGCCGGCTGCTTCGGCGGCTCGGGCCGCCGCTCCGCCGGCATGGTGAGGTCGACGATCCGCTCCGTCGGCCTGGGCGGGCGGCTCTCGGCCGCGGTGACGAACACGCCCAGCAACAGCAGGTGCGCGCCGACCGACGCGGCCACGGTGCGCGGCGTCCACACGCTGCGCTTGCGGCGTTCGGTAACGACGTTGAACATGAGGCTCCTCCAGCGCGTTGGGTTCGGACCGCTCGCCCGGTCCGTTGGGCGGCCCCGGAGGGCCGTTCGCGTCGGGCGCCCGGACGGGCGCCCAGGGAGAAGCGGAAGCGCCTGCAGTCGCTCCCTCCACCAGCCATTACTGCGCCGAACCGGCCGGTGTTTCATCCGCGCGCCCTCTCTCCCGGCGGCGCGCGGCCCTTCACTGGTCTAACGGACGGTCGTTCGGAGTTCTGACAGAGGGAAGTGCCCAGTGCCCAGTGCTCAGTGCCCAGGATGTAAGTGCATGGTGCGTGGATTCGACTGGTGGTTGGTCCGGAAAGCGGGTAGTGCGGGAGATGATCGATCCGTACGTTGACTCGATCCCATCTCCATCATCCATCCTCCAGCAACGCGTCCGGAGATGATTCGCGATTCCGTTCGATCGATTGCGATTCGCGTGGCGATGACCGCGGCGCTGATCGCCCTCGCCGCCGCGCGGGGCGATGCGCAGGCGCGCGCGTACGATCCCGCGACGATGGATCCGCAGCCGCGCGACACGGCGGCGCCGATGGCGATCGAGGAACTGTCGTTCACCAGCGGCGGCGCGCGGATGAACGGGCTGATGTACGTGGCGCAGGGGCGCGGCCCGCATCCCACCGTCGTCCTGCTGCACGGCTACCCGGGGAACGAGCGCAACCTGGACCTGGCGCAGGCGCTCAAGCGCGCGGGCGTGAACGTGCTCTTCTTCGACTACCGTGGCAGCTGGGGGAGCGGAGGCACCTTCTCCTTCGCCGGCGCGCGCGAGGACGTGGCCGCCGCCATCGCGTTCGTCCGCGCGCCCGAGTCCGCGCGCAAGTATCGAAGCGATCCGCGGCGGGTGGCGCTGATCGGCCACAGCATGGGGGGATGGCTGGCGATGCTGTCCGCGGCGGACGACGCGAGCATCGCCTGCGCGGGCGCGCTGGAGCTGGGCGACATGGCCGCCATCGGCGTGCGGATGAACCGCGACTCCGCCGCAGAGCGCAGCTTCACCGCCTACACCGGGTGGCTGACGGAGCCCGGCGCGCCGCTGCACGCCAGCGCCGCGGACCTGATCTCCAGCCTGAAGGCGAACGGGAGCCGCTGGACCGTGGCCGCGAATGCGGGCGCACTCCGCGGGCGAACGCTGCTTCTCCTCGACAACGACCACAACACGAACCACGCCGCCACCGCCGCCGCGCTCCGCCAGGCCGGCGCGCGCCTGACCGCCGTGCAGTGGCGCACCGACCACTCCTTCTCCGACCGCCGCATCGAGCTGGCGCGCTTCGTCGTTCGCTGGCTGCGCACGAGCTGCGGGTACGGGCAGTAGGCCAGGCATCGGCACGGGCGGGTAAACCCGCAAGCTCGAACATTGGAAAGCCCGCACCGCGCGGCCTCGAACCGTGACGTACGCTCGCGCGTCGCGCCGATGTCGCGGCGGCGCAGCCTGCGCAGCAGGCTTCCCAATGTTCCAGCCGCGGGTTTACCCGCCCGTGGAAACCCCCCTGTTGATCATCCCAATCTGCTACACAATCCCGTAGCACACATGCGTCCATTGCGCGAGGATATTTCGCAATGGCGGGATACGGATTATCTTCGCTGCCAACCCCCCGAACATCACCCTACACGACCCACACTCACCCACCCCCCCTGCATCTCAGGAGGAGTCCATGAACCGCTGCGCGCTTGCCCTGCTGGGGCTGCTCGCGCTCCCGCTCGCTGCTGCCGCGCAGGACCGGCCGCTCCTGTCCAACGAGCCGCCGCCCGAGCGGCTTCCCGAGGCCCGCATCGCCGTGATGCCGTACATCGGCGCGCGCGTGCCCTACACCACCGGTGACGCGGTCTTCTTCCTGGAGAACGGCGACCAGTTCCGCATCGCGTCGCAGCGCGGCGGCGGGCCGATGGTGGGGGTGGACGTGACGGCCCGCGTGAAGGGGCGCGTCAGCCTGGTGGGCGGCCTGTCGTACTCGGCCAGCCGCGAGGACATCTGGCGCGTGAACGACCTGCAGACCGACACCTTCACCGACGTGGGGATCGACGGGGCGCGGTACTGGACGGCCAAGGCCGGCGCGGTGTTCCGCCTGGCCGACCCCAACCCCGACAACCGGCACTTCCACCCGTCGGCGTTCATCACCGTGGCGCCGGCGCTGGTGTGGCTGGACTACGACGACGTGGAGGGCTTCCCCGACGCCGCCAACGGCTCGGTGATCAGCCCCGCGCTGAACCTGGGCGCCGACGCCACCGCGCGCATCGGGCGCACCTCGCGCTGGGCGTTCTCGATCGGCGTGCAGGACTTCCTGACCTTCTGGAACACCGACGACCTGCAGGAGCGCGAGGGGCTGCTCGGCTCGCTGCTGCTGGACGCGCCGGTGGTCGTCGACTACGACTACAACACGTCGAACATCTTCACCCTCCGCTTCGGCGTGTCGTATCGCATGCCCTGAGCGTCTGCGACGGGCGAGAAGACGGGCAGGGGCGCCGCATTCCGCGCGGCGCCCCGCCCGTTCTTCATTTCTCCGTCCCGGCGAAGCCCTGAAACAGAAAAGTCTCACGCAGGGTCAGCAGGGTCAGCAGTAAACTGCAGCTGTTACTGCTGACCCTGCTGACTCTGCGTGAGACTTTCTGTTGTCCTTGTCTGGCTCCCACGGAGGGCACGGCGGCCACGGCGAAAAGCGGATGAGGCGACGATCTCCTCCGCGACCTCCGTGCCCTCCGTGAGAGATTTCGTTCTACAGGCCGTCCTCGCCGCCGAACTGGGTCCAGATGACCACGGCGCCGCAGTTCCACTCGCGGCGGCTGTAGTACGGGTTGAACTGCAGCGGCAGCTCGTTCCCGTGGTAGTACTCCACCCCGGCCACCTGGTCCACCCGCAGCCGGTCGAGCATCAGCGTCTGGAACGGCTGGTTGTCGAGGTACACGGCCAGGTAGCACTTCCCGCCGCGCGACTGCCGGTACAGCGCGAACCGGCCGGCGCCGCGTGGCTCCAGCTGGATCCCCAGCGCGCGGACGTGGTCCAGCACGGTGATGCCCGGAAGCTTCGCGAACTCGTCCTGGGTGACGAAGCGCCCCGGGTGCAGGTGCTTGCGCTCGTAGAAGCCGTGCCGCTCGAGCGTGGGCACCCACGGCTGCGCCGTCGCCGTGACCGGCGCCAGCGCCACCGCGCCCTCGGCCTGCGCGCCGCGCGGCATCCGCAGCACCAGCTCCTTCCGCTCCCCCGGCGCCAGCGCGAACGGGCCGAACACGAACGCGCTCCCGCCCGCCGGCGTCGCCACGATGCGGTACGAGCCCGAGTCCGGCGCGGTGACGGCGAAGCGGCCGTCCACGCCCGAGACGGCCTCGTCCATCAGCTCTCCGTCGCCCGCCACCAGCTGCACGCGCGCGGCGGGAACGGCGGCGTCGCCCGGCGCCAGCAGGCGGCCCTGCACCGTCTGCGCGGCCGCGCCGGCGGGGAGGGCGAGGGAGATCAGGAGCAGGGCGAGACGGCGCACGTGGCCTCCCGGAGAGGGGACGCAAAACTTCGCGAGATGTGGTATCTTGATGGCGCTACAGCACATCGCTCGACGAGACCGGCGGCCCGGGTGGCGCGTCCGGCGGCTGGGTCCAGATCACCAGCGAGCCGCAGCGCCAGTTGGGGTCGCCCTTGTACGGGTTCCACTCGGGCGGGATGTCGTCGCGCGTGTAGTACTCCACCCCCGCCACCATGTCGAGGGTGAGCTGGTTCAGCGACAGGTCGTTCACCGGCGCGCCGTCCACGTACATCGCCACGTAGCAGCGCGTGCCGCGATAGGTGCGGTACAGGCGGAAGCCGCCGGAGCCGCGCGTCTCCACGCCCATCCCCAGGTCCTGGATCTTCTGGGTCAGGCGGAACCCGTGCAGGTCCATGAACTGCTCGCGGGTGAGGAAGCGCCCCGGGTAGATGCGCTGGCGCTGGTAGAAGCCGTTGCGGTCCAGCAGCTGCCGCCGCCGCTCCGCCGTCGCGGTGATCGGCGCCAGGGCGACGGGGCTGTCGGCCGCCAGCGGCTGGACCACGAGGTGCACCGACGTCCGCTCCCCCGCGCCCAGCGTCATCGGGGTGAAGAGGATGGGCGGCGCCTGCTCGGGCTCGGCGCGCACCTGGTACAATCCCGCGTCCGCCGCGGTCAGCGTGAAGCGCCCCGCCGTGTCGGTGAGCGCCCGCGCGGCCACGCGTCCGCCCAGCCCCACGAGCACCAGGCGCGCGCCCGCCAGCGGCGTCTCGCCGTCCTCGGCCAGCAGCACGCCCTCCACCGTCTGGGCCGCGGCGGCGCGGGGGAGGGACAGGGAGATGAGGAGCGGGACGAGGAACGGGCGCATCGGTCCTCCTCGGGTGCGAGGGGAAGGAGCGGCGAACGGTTTCCCCGTGGCGGGATCGGAGCTCCCGTCAGGGCCGCGGCGGGGCGGTGTCCGGCGGCGCGGTCCAGATGGCCAGCGAGCCGCAGCGCGCGTTCGGATCGCCCAGCCGCGGGTTGAACTCGGGGGGAACGTCGTCGCGCGTGTAGAACTCCACCGCCGCCACGATCTCGTTCGTGAGCTGCGCGATGGGGATGTCGCTCACCGGCGTGCCGTCGATGAAGACGGAGATGTAGCAGCGTCCGCGGGGACTGTCCGCGCCGCCCGTGTGCTGCTGGCGGAAGAGGAGGAAGCGGCTTCCGCCGCGCGGCTCCATCCCGATCCCCAGGCTCTGCAGCTTCTCGATCACCCGGAAGCCGTGCAGCCGCATGAACTCATCGTGGCGCAGGAAGCGGCCCGGGTAGGTGTGGCGGCGGCGATAGAAGCCGTTCCGCTCCAGCCGCTGCTCGCGCGTCTCCGCCGTGGCGGTCACGCCGGGAAGGGCGACGACGGAATCGGCCGCGGTGGGGGGATGCGCCTGGAACTCGAGCGACCGGCGCTCGCCCGCGGCCAGCGTCACCGGCGCGAAGAGGATGGCCGCGCCGCCCGCCGGCTGCACGCGCAGGCGGTACATTCCCGCGCTCGCGGCGGTGACGGTGAAGCGCCCCTCGGCGTCGCTCTGCGCCTCGGCCACCACGCGCGAGCCGATGCCGAGCAGCGCCACCCGCGCGCCGGGGAGCGGCGTCTCGCCGTCCCCGGCCAGCAGCACGCCGTCGATGGCCTGCGCCGCCGCTGGAGTCGCGGCGAGCGCCATCGCGGCGGTGAGGAGGGCGGGGAACGGGCGGAACCGCATCGGCGCACGGCGGGAAGGTGGACTGCCGGAAAGCGGCCGCGGGCGGCCCGATTCCCAACAAACGTCCGAGCGCCCCGGATCGCAACAACTCCGTCGCGCCGCCCGTAGTGCGGGCCGTCAACCACTTCCTTGACTCGCCCCCGGCGGGGTGCTAACCTGTTCGCCGGGTGCTAACCCTTTAGCACAAACATCCTACGTCCTGATCCGCATGAAGCGACCCCTTCTCGCACGCACCGCGGCCGCGCTCACCGCGCTTCTCGTGGCGACGTCCTTCTCCCCCGCCGCCGCGCAGGTCACGCCCGCGTCGCAGCCGGCGGCCACGCCCGCCACCCACACGGACCGCGCGGTGCCGCAGGTGACGGCGGTGGCGCGCGCCGAGCCCATCTCCATCGACGGCAGGCTGGACGAGGCGGTGTGGTCCACCGCGCCCGTGGCCACCGACTTCCGCCAGCAGGAGCCGGTGGAGGGGCAGCCGGCCACGCAGCGCACCGAGGTGCGCTTCGCCTACGACGACCAGGCGCTGTACGTGGGCGCGCGGATGTTCGACTCGCTGGGCGCCGCCGGGGTGCGCACGCGCCTGGCCCGGCGCGACGACCAGCCCGAGGGCGACTACGTGGAGCTGATCTTCGACACGTACCACGACCACACGGGGCGCACCATCTTCTGGGTGAACCCGTCGGGAGTGAAGTTCGACGCGGGGCAGGCCGCGCCCTCGGCCGACCCGTCGTGGGACCCCGTGTACAACGTGGCGGCGCACGTGGACTCGGCCGGATGGACGGCGGAGTTCCGCATCCCCTGGAGCCAGCTGCGCTTTCCGCGCGACAGCGTGCAGACCTGGGGGATGCAGGTGTGGCGCTACGTGGAGCGCCTGAACGAGGTGAGCATGTGGAGCTTCTGGGGCAAGCAGCAGAACGGCGGCCCCACCCGCTTCGGCCACGTGGAGGGGATCCACGCCCCGCGCAACCGGGGGAGGCTGGAGCTGCTCCCCTACGTGCTGAGCCGCGCCAGCTACGAGCGCCCCACGCAGCCCGGCAGCCCCTTCCAGAGCGGGCACGACTACGACGTGCGCGTCGGCGGCGACCTCAAGTACCAGCTCAGCTCCACCCTTACCCTCGACGCCACCATCAATCCCGACTTCGGGCAGGTGGAGGTGGACCCGGCGG
>DASUYB010000107.1 GCA_036377595.1 Longimicrobium sp.
CTTCACGAACAGCGAGTCGATGCGGATGAACCCGCTGTCCGGCAGGTCGCCGAACTTCACCCCCGGGCGGGGGCGCGGCACGACGTAGCCCAGCGTGTCCATCCACACGTTGAACTCGGCGCGCGAGATCTTCTGCAGGTAGCCGTTCACGTTCACGCCGCAGCCGCTGCACATCGACGCCAGCCGGTCACGCGGCGGCTCGGGCTCGAAGCGCACCAGGATGCGCCGCCCCTCGCGCGTGCGCACGTAGATCGCCGAGCGCCGCACGGGCGTCTCCGCCGTGCCCACCAGGTGGACGACGCGGCCGAGCTCGCGGTCGGTGAGCTTGTCGACGTCGTCGAACGACTCGATCACCACGGGGATCACCGGCGCGCGGTCGGCGCCGAAGTTGGCGTCGGCGCCCACCCCGCCGTAACGCCCGTGCGACGTGGGATCGCCGAAGAGCACGGCGGCCAGGATGGCCAGCGCGCCCAGGAAGGCGAGCGTCAGGGTCCAGAGCCAGACCCGGTGGTTGCGACCGCGTACGAGCCGGATGTCCATGAACCGCCAGGGGACCAGGGGGACAGGTTACGGGGGACAGCGGGACCGAATCGCCCGCATCGCGGGTACATCGCGCCACCGAAGACGCGGATCGATCGCCGGCGACCGGGAGCGGGGACTGCGTTCCTTGCTATCCCCTGTTCCCTGTCCCCTGTCCCCTGCTGTTCGCAAGCGCCGTTCCCCGTTCGCTTTCCGGCGCGGAACGGCTTGCTCGGCCGGGAGCGGGGCGGTTATCATGTTCCGCCGCGCCCACGGGCGCAATCCACCCCACCCGTACAGACCGGAGGATCTCCGTGCCCCGACCCGCGCCCGCGAAGCAGCGGCGGTCGCTCACGCCCTTCTACGTCCTGCTGGGCCTCGTGCTCGTGGCGGGCCTCGGCGTGCTGGCCACGCAGCTCATCGGCACCAAGAGCGAGGGCGCCAACCAGGGCGTGCGCGTCACGCTCACCCCCGACCAGCTCCAGCGCGTCAAGGGGATCTCGCGCGGCCGCGAGGACGCGCCCATCACCATCTACGAGTTCGCCGACTTCCAGTGCCCGCACTGCGCCGAGTTCGCGTGGAAGCTCGAGCCGGTGATCGTCGACTCGCTGGTGAACACGGGGAAGGCGCGCTACGTGTTCTTCGAGTTCCCGCTGGGCTTCAAGTGGAGCTTCCTCTCCGCGCGCTCGGGCCGCTGCGCCAACGAGCAGGGCAAGTTCTGGGAGTACCACCAGATCATCTTCGCCCGGCAGACCGAGTGGGCGTTCGACAAGGACCCCGCCGCCAAGTTCACCGGCTACGCGACGCAGGCCGGGCTCGACGGCGCGAAGTTCGAGGAGTGCGTGCGCTCCGACCGGTACGTGCGCGAGGTGTCGGAGAGCGCGCAGCTGGCCCAGTCGCTGGGCGTGCAGGGGACGCCCACGCTCTTCATCAACGGCCGCAAGATCGAGACGCCCAGCAGCTACCGCGACCTGGCCGTGCAGGTGCGCGCCATCGCGCCGGGCGCGTTCGGCGCTGCGCCCGCCCCGGCCTCGCCTGTGACGGCGCCGGCCGACTCGCCGGCGGCGGCGGCCGCCGCGCCGGCCGGCACGTGACCGCGGCGGTGATGGACGCCCCCGCGCGCACGCCCGACGAGGAGGAGTACGCCGCGCCGCCGGTCACGCGCATGGCCATCGCCGTGCTGGCGCTGGTCGGGCTGCTCGTGGCCGCCTACCTGTCGCTGTACAAGCTCGGCCTGATCGGCGGGCTGACGTGCACGGTGGGAAGCTGCGAGCAGGTGCAGCAGTCGCCCTGGGCCACCTTCCTGGGGCTCCCCGTCTCCATCTGGGGGCTGGGCGCGTACGCGGTGATCCTCACCGTGGCCGTGCTCGGGCTGCAGCCGCGCTTCGTGGAGGCGCGGTGGGTGCCGCTGGCGCTGTTCGGGATGGCCGCGGTGGGAGTGGCGTTCTCGGGGTACCTGACCTACATCGAGGCGTTCGTGATCGAGATGTGGTGCATGTACTGCGTGATCTCGGCCATCCTCATCACCCTGATCTTCTTCCTGTCCATCCCCGGGCTGAGGCGGGCCCGGTGAGCGGCGGCGTGCCCGAGGAGGAGCCGATGCCGGAGCAGAGCGACGCGGGTGCCACGGTGCCGGTGCGGCTGGTGTTCGCCGACCAGGGCACCTTCCACGACGAGACGGTGCACGTGCCGGCGGCGATGCTCTCCGAGTACGACCGGCTGATCGACCTCCTGCGCGAGGAGGAGACCGTCACGCGCCAGGTCTATGTCGACCTCGACCGCCTGGTGAGCGCCTACGTGGTGAACGACGGCGAGTAGCCTGTCCGTCGGCGATGATCGAAGCCCTTCCTTCGCCTCGGCGCGGAGGGAGGGCTTCGTCGTTCTTCGTCCGTAGGCTCTGATTGTGATAAAATGACGTATTTGTTACCGTTGCACGGCGCAATAAGATCTGCTTATCTTCGACGGGCGCGGTTCCCTTCCCCCCACATATGGGCGATGCGCCGGCGGACGCGAGCCATTTCGTGTCCGCATCTCACCTCTCCTGTGCACGGAGTTCCCGATGAACAAGCTGAAGCTCGACGTCGACACGCTGCGGGTGGATCAGTTCCAGGTGGAGCCGGAGATGAAGGACGGCGAGGGGACGGTGCTCGCGCACTCCGACACCCTCACGTATACCACGTACCCGATCCGCTACTGCCCGAACATGCCGGCCACGGCGCGCTGCTGATCCGGCTGGGAGAGAAGGAGAAGGCGGGGCCGCCCCATCGGGCGGCCCCGCCATTTTCTATTCCGGAGCGAACTCCCTAATCCGAAGATTATGCTTCGGGCGCGGACGATCCTGGTTTCACACAGAGACACGGAGGCACAGAGAAGAGCACTCAAGTTCTCTGCGCCTCTCTGTTCACTCTGTGCCTCTGTGTGATTGTTTTTATGGCCGCGGCGCGGTTGGAGGCGGCGTGGGCGGCGGGGCGCCGGCCGGCGGAGTGCCGCTCTGCCGGGCGATGGCGGAATCCACCTCCGCCGCCAGCTCGGCGAAGGGGATGGCGCCGTTCAGCATCTTCTCGCGGTTGATGACGAAGGTCGGCGTGGAGTTGATCCCCGCGCTGGCGGCCTGGGTCAGGTCGTTCGTGATCAGCGGTGAGACGCGGTCGTTGTCGTAGCAGTCGCGGTACTGCGCCGCGTCGAGCCGCAGCTCCGTGGCGAAGCGGGTGAAGCGCTGCGGCGCGTCCTGCTGGTCGGCCCACTCGCGCTGGCGACCGAAGAGCAGGTCGTGCATCTCCCAGAACTTCCCCTGCGCGCCCGCGCACATGGCCGCCTTGGCCGCCGCGAACGCCTGGTTGTGCATGGGAAGGGGGTAGTTGATGTACACCATCCGCACGCGCCCCGTCTTCACGTACGCGCTGTCGAAGCGTCGGTAGGTGCTGTCGTAGAACATCTTGCAGTACGGGCACTGGAAGTCCGACACCTCGATCACCGTGACCTTGGCGTCGGACGGGCCCTTCTGGCGGGCGGTGCTGGCGCGGTTCAGCACCGAGTCCAGCGGCGGCAGCCCGCGCGCGGCGCCGGCGCTGGCGGCGTTCCCCGCCTGGCCGCCGCCCTGCGCGCAGGCGGCGACGGCCGAGA
The DNA here is from genome assembly GCA_036377595.1 of Longimicrobium sp. Lineage (NCBI taxonomy): Bacteria > Pseudomonadati > Gemmatimonadota > Longimicrobiia > Longimicrobiales > Longimicrobiaceae > Longimicrobium > Longimicrobium sp. The sequence continues at coordinate 3,643 of DASUYB010000107.1, forward strand.
GGAGCGCCACCGCGCCGGCCGCGAGGGTGGCGGCCAGGCGCGTGCGGCGCGCGGAGCGATGTGTGGTCACGATGATTCGGGGTCGGTGGCCGGCCGCGCGCCCCGGGAGACCGCCTCCCGCGCGCGCTCCAGCGTCCATTCGTGCACCTCGGGGCCGGGCCAGCGGTCCGCCCGCGCGGCCTCGAGCAGCGCGGCGGCCTCCTCGCGCGCGCGGGTGGAGACCTCGGGCGCCACCCAGCCGGCGGCCTCGGCGGCGCGAAGCTCGTCCTCGTCCAGCACCACCAGCGTGCCGTCGTCGCCGGCCCAGAGGTCGAGGCAGAGGTCGGTGGTCTCCCACCGCGCGCCGTCCATCTCCACCGGCGTGAGCATGTTGGCGTACACGCCGGTGAAGGTGCCGTCGGCCAGGTGGAAGCGCCCGACGTCGTGCCACTGCCCGCGGTAGGTGATCCAGACGACCGGGGCGCCCGGCTCCAGCACCGTGCGCCCTCCCGCCGTCACCGGCTTCGCCAGCTCCGCCGATTCGAGGAGGGTGACAACGTAGGCCCCGGCATCGTGCACCACAATCTGCCGGAACACCTGCTCCTGGTCGGGGAGGCGGCGGTAGTGGATGTGGACGAAATCACCGTGCGTCATGCGGAGACCCTCACCCCCCGGCCCCCTCTCCCGACAGCAGGAGAGGGGGTGACTCCGGGGAAATTGTCGTCCTTATGCGAGCCAGGACATCGGGCAGGTTCTGCATCACTTCCTCGTTGCGGAAACGGATCACGCGGTAGCCGTGCGCCTCGATCACGGCGGTGCGCTCGGCGTCGCGCTCCTGCTGCGAATCGTGCACCTCGCCGTCCACCTCCACGGCGAGCTTGTGGATCGGGCAGTAGAAGTCGAGCACGAAGCGGCCGACGGGGTGCTGCCGCCGGAAGCGCAGCCCATCCAGCCGCCGTCCGCGCAGCGCCTCCCAGAGCACGTCCTCGGCCTCCGTGGGCTCGCTGCGCATGCCCCGCGCCGCCTGCTGCAACTCTCGCGTGTTCTTGCGGATACGATTCGGATTGATCTGAACCTCCGTCAAAGTGGTTGCGATGAAACCAGAGGAAGAGAGCCGAAAACTCCCCCCGCGCTGAGGTCTCCCCCTCTCCTGCTGTCGGGAGAGGGGGCCGGGGGGTGAGGGTCCCCGCCGTCGGCGCCGATACCGATCCTGAGACCAGTCCTCCTGTTCTCCGTCTTTGAGAGTCGCCGCCCTACCGCGCCCGATACCGCGCCCCGCCGTGCTCCTGCGCGTCGACCACGGCTACGGCGGTGAGGTTGGCGATCTCGGCGGCCTCGCTGGCGCGCTGGAGGACGTGCACCGGGTGGCCCATCCCCAGCAGGATGGGGCCGAACGCCTCGGCCTTCCCCAGCCGCATCATCAGCTTGTAGGCGATGTTGGCGGAGTTCAGGTCCGGGAAGATCAGCACGTTGGGCCGCTTGCGCAGCGTGCTGAACGGGTACAGCTCCTTGCGCAGGTCGTCCATCACCGCGATGTCGGCCTGCATCTCGCCGTCCACCTCGAGCGTGGGATCGGTGCTGCGCACCAGCTCCGTGGCCTTGCGCACCTTGTCGCTCAGCGGGTGGCGCGCCGAGCCGAAGTTGGAGAACGACAGCATCGCCACGCGCGGCTCCAGCCCCAGGCGGCGGACGAACCCCGCCGCCAGCGTGGCGATCTCGGCCAGCGCCTCGGCGTCGGGCTCGATGTTCACGGTGGTGTCGGCGAAGAAGAGCATCTCCTGCTCCAGCACCATCATGTACAGCCCGGCCACGTGGCGGACGCCGGGCGCGGTGCCGATCGCCTGCAGCGCGGGGCGGATCGTCTCCGGGTAGTGCAGGTCCTCCCCCGCCACGAGCCCGTCGGCCTCGCCCTCGCGCACCATCATCATCCCGAAGGTGATGGCGCGCCGCACCTCGCCGCGCGCGTCGGCCAAGGTCATCCCCTTGCGCTGCCGGCGCGACCACAGCGTCTGCGCGTAGCGCTCCAGCCGCTCCTCGTCGGCCAGCCGGTCGACGACCCGGATCCCCTCCAGCGACACGCCCAGCGCCTTCGCCGTCTCCGCGATGCGGTCGGGGCGGCCGACCAGGATGGGGCGCGCGATCCCCTCGCCCACCACCAGCGCGGCGGCGCGGATGATCCGCTCGTGCTCGCCCTCGGGATAGACGATGGCGCGCGGGTCGCCGCGCGCCTGGCGCATGATGTCGCGCATCACCTCGCGGCCGCGGCCCAGCCGCGCCTCCAGCTCCTCGCGGTAGGCGACCAGCTCGATCTCGCGCCGCGCGACGCCCGTCTCCATCGCCGCCTGCGCCACGGCGGGGGCCACCCAGAGCATGATGCGCGGGTCGAACGGCTTGGGGATCAGGTAGTCGCGGCCGTAGCGCAGCCGCTCGTCGCCGTACGCGCGCTCGACGGATTCGGGGACGTCGAGCCGGGCGAGCTCGGCCAGCGCGCGCGTGGCGGCCATCTTCATCGGGTCGTTGATGGCCTTCGCGCGCACGTCCAGCGCGCCGCGGAAGATAAAGGGGAAGCCCAGGACGTTGTTCACCTGGTTGGGATAGTCCGACCGTCCGGTGGCGATGATGGCGTCGGGCCGCACCTCCATCACCTCCTCGGGCATGATCTCCGGGTCGGGATTGGCCAGGGCGAAGACGATGGGATGCTCCGCCATCGACGCCACCATCTCCTTCGTCACCGCGCCGGCGACGGAGAGGCCCACGAACACGTCCGCCCCCGCGATCACCTCGGCCAGCGTGCGGAGACTGGACGTCTGCGCGAAGCGGGACTTGTACGGGTCCGTGTGCTCGGGATCGCGGTCGGTGGTGACAAGCCCCTGCCGGTCGCACATCCAGATGTTCGCGCGGCGCACGCCGAGGGAGACGTAGTGCTCGGCCGTGGAGATGGCCGCCGCGCCGGCGCCGGAGAAGACCACGCGCACCTCGTCGAGCTTCTTCCCCACCAGCTCCACCGCGTTCAGCAGCGCGGCGCCGGAGATCACCGCCGTGCCGTGCTGGTCGTCGTGGAAGACGGGGATCCCCATGCGCGCCTTGAGCGTCTCCTCGATGTAGAAGCACTCGGGCGCGGCGATGTCTTCCAGGTTGATCCCGCCGACGGTGGGCTCGAGCAGCTGGCAGAAGCGGATCACGTCCTCGGGGTCCTGCGAGCCCACCTCCAGGTCGAACACGTCGATGTCGGCGAAGCGCTTGAACAGCACGCCCTTTCCCTCCATCACCGGCTTGGAGGCCAGCGGGCCGATGTTCCCCAGCCCCAGCACCGCCGTGCCGTTGGAGACCACGGCCACGAGGTTGCCGCGCGCCGTGTACTTGAACACCTCCTCGGGGTCGCGGGCGATCTCGCGGCAGGGCTCGGCCACGCCCGGCGAGTAGGCCAGCGACAGGTCGCGCTGCGTGCTGGCCGGCTTGGTGGGCACCACGGCGATCTTGCCGCGGCGTCCCTGGCTGTGGTAGTCGAGCGCGTCCTGCCGTCGGTCTGACATGTTCCCGGACAGTGCTGAGTGCGGAGTCGGAGTGCCGAGTCCCCAGTGCCCAGTGCCAAGTGCCAAGTGCCCAGTGACAGACGGGGCAGATCGAGATGGGGAGAACGGGACAGCGTACCCCCGGTGCCGGGGGGTGTCAAGCAAGCGCCCGCGCGGGGGATCGGCGGCCGGCGCGGTGACGATTCACGGCGTCGCACGCAGGCCTTGCGGCGGCGATGGCATCCCGGCACGCGCCGCGTCCGCGCATCGGGATGTTCACGCACGGAGCCGTAAACATCCGTGTAGCAGATTTTTTATTCGCGATTCAACTGCACCATTCTGGTTCTCGTGCACCAATATCGACCGACAGCCCGAACCTCATAAACAAATTAAGTAATTGCAATGAGTTATGTTGAATGGCCGCGCATCCGTGGCGTGATCGGTGCTGCTCACAGTTCCATCCACGTGCCGGTTCCCGCCCGGTTTTCCGGGATTCTCCGCCGGTCCTTCCCGTGGATCGCGCCGTCCCCCCTTTCGGGCCGGCGCCCTCCTTCCCACACCCAGGGAGTGCTCCGATGAAACGCAGCGCCGTCGTTCTCTCGCTCCTCGTCCTCGCCGCCTGCTCCGACGGCGCGCAGAGCCCGGTGTCGCCGGTTGCGGCGGGACCGGCGCGGAGCGCGTCCGGCAAGTACATCGTGGTGTTCAAGGACGCCTCGTTCCGCGGGCCGCGCGCCTCCATCACCACCGCCATCACCGAGGTGGCCGACGAGGGCGGCATCAAGCCCAGCCACGTGTACGGCACCGCGCTCAAGGGCTTCGCGGCCGATCTCACCGCGGGGCAGCTGGCCGCCCTCCGCGCCGACCCGCGCGTGGCCTACGTGGAGCCCGACGCCGAGGTCAGGCTGTTCACCACGCAGACGGTGAACCTGTTCAGCTGGGGGCTGGACCGCATCGACGACCTGGACCTGCCGCTGGACCTGAGCTTCACCTACACTGCCGACGGCACCGGTGTCACCGCGTACATCCTCGATTCGGGGATCAACACCGCGCACCTGGACTTCGGCACCCGCGCCGGCTACATCCCCAACGGCCTGAACGGCAACTTCGTGGGCGACGGCCTCACCGCGGCCGACTGCAACGGCCACGGCACCCACGTGGCCGGCACCGTGGGCGGCATCTACTCGGGCGTGGCCAAGAACGTGACCATCCTCATGGGCCGCGTGGTCAACTGCGCGGGCGGCGGCACCGCCTCGATGGTGATCGCCGGGATGGACTGGATCGCCGCCAACGGCGTGCACCCGGCCGTGGTCAACATGAGCCTGGGCTACGGCAACGTGGCCTCGGTGCGCGACGCCGCCACGAACCTGGTGGCCGCGGGCTTCGTGGTGGCCGTGGCGGCCGGCAACGGCAACTTCGCCGGACAGCCGATCGACGCCTGCACCGAGGCGCCCGCCAACTCGCCGAACGTGATCACCGTGGGGGCCACCGACCAGACCGACAAGGAGGCCTCGTTCTCCAACTACGGCACCTGCGTCGACATCCTGGCGCCGGGCGTGTCCATCTACTCGTCGGACTACCAGGTCACCAACCAGGTGGTCACCAAGAGCGGCACCTCGATGGCCAGCCCGCACGTGGCCGGCGTGGCCGCGCTCTACCTGCAGAACAACCCCACCGCCACCCCGGCGCAGGTGACCACCGCCATCAAGGCGGCCGCCCGGAGCAACACCATCACCCTGCACCAGAAGAGCAAGAAGAACGGGACGCCCAACCTCTTCCTGTTCACGAACTACTGATCCCGGATTGCGGCAGCGACCGTGCATGCAACGGTCTCTGATCAAAGGAGTCTCACACGGAGGGAACGGAGGAAGCGGAGGACTCATGTGCAGTCCTCCGTTTCCTCCGTTTCCTCCGTTTCCTCCGTTCCCTCCGTGTGAGGCATTCCGTTGAACGCGACGTGGCGGGCGCTCGGCAAGCCGTGGCGCCGCACCGTCTTATCGCCCGACGCGCGGTTGGCGAGGCGCCGTTGCCGCGGCCCCGCCGTTCGCGCCACCGGCGGCAGATCGCGGCCCGGTCGTGAGGCACGGGCGTCTCAGTGGGACCTGGCACGCACGGCATTGGATAGAATGCGTGCGATCTACTGTCGCTTGACGTTCGAGAGAGCGGGGTATTATCTGGATCGGAGCAGATTCGGCCATGGCGCGGGCCGGGTATGGTCGCGCGCCCGGCGGCGAGGTCTGCGCGTTGGCTGGAAATGCATCTGCCTATCCACAAGCCAGGCTTGTAACTCCAGACCTTTCGATGAGGAAGCAGTATCACCTCCGTCCATCGCCTCTCGGTCTTCTCGCCTGGGATGTCGACCGGCTCATCGAGTTGACCAGGCGGCTTCCGCCTGTGGAGGTACCACTTGACTCCATCCGGGAACTCGACGAGCCGTTCTGGTTCGGAGGCGGAAGCGAGACGGCAACCTGTCGCGCGGTAGCGGACCATGCTCGTCTGATTTCCGAGACCGATCTGAAGTACCCGGTCATCCTGGGAGCCGACGGCCGCGTGATGGACGGCATGCATCGGGTAGCCAAGGCCTACCTCGAAGGTCGGTCCACCATCCTGGCCGTCCGGTTGGAGCGCGATCCGGAGCCGGACTTCGCTGGCGTGGATGAAGCAGACCTTCCCTATGATGATCAAGACTAACGCCCATGTCATCCTCCGGCACCCGCGCCTGACTTCCGCTTGCAGGGGACGTGGGGCCAGGCATCTCTTCATGCTGAAAGTGCGTCGAGGCCCCACGCCCCTGAAGCTCTCACGTTCGGCCGCTGGATCAACATCCCGATAGCGGCATGTGATCTCTCGCGGCTGCCGTGTACATCTTCAACCAAGAGTTCGGTCCCTTACACGCTAGACGCTCGTAGTATCGGGCCGCTCGCTATCGGCCCGCCAAGTTTGCAGAATGCGGATGAAATACCCACACGCGAGAGGAATGCATGATGAAACCGCTCATAAAGTTCACCCGCAGGTCGTTCGTGGTTCTGGCCACACTCACCGGCTTCTCCGGGGCCATTCCTGCAGTATCGCAGACGCCGGAAGAGCGGGACGCAGCTGCCAGGAACAAGCTTTTCGCCGGGGTCACCATGGGCATATCCCGGGAGCTGCGCACACGCATCGCGTCACTGCTCCGAATGTCCGAGGATTCGTACTACATCAGCGTGCCCATTAATGCCGGGGTACAGAGCCTGGAGGAGTATTCGGGCGGCCGACGGAGTCGCAGTTGGGAAATCTATCCGATATGCCCGATTTTCGACGACATCTGCATCGCTGAGCACCGCCGGTACAATCTCCGCTACGTGGTCATCTACGAGCGTGCAAGAGATAGGCTTTTTGTTGGCTACCGTTCTGACGGTGCGTCCGCAACGTGGTGTCGCGAGGCGCCAAGGCGCGTATGCGGGGTGTCTAGCAGCACTGGGCGATGGTATCTCGATGCGCTTCGTGAAAGCCCCATCGCGGCTTCCGACTTCGCCCAGTTTGGAGTGGCCCATGCGAGCCGGCGTGAAGATTCCGACGCGGTCGTCAGCCGCTGTATCCGCATTTCCGAGGATGACGTTTATCTTCGCAACATCTGCAACGAGCACTTGTTTCTCGCCGTGGACAACTGCCGGAGCTTCTGGTATGAGGGTCCATTCACGCTGCTGGCTGGCACGTCGAAGTGGGCGCCGCGGAGCGGGAACTGTCGCTTCTTTGCGCTGACCGAGCGACAGTTGTGAGTGATGGCAGGCATTGGATCGACGTGCCTGCGGCCTGACAATCGGCTGAGGGTGCGTTGGGCGGCTCACCATTCTGGCTGCGTAATCAAAGACTCGCACGACTGTTCCAACCCGCGACCAGGTATGGGCATCTACACCCTGCTGACGACGCGTTCACGCCGGCAGAGGCTTTCCGCGCTTGTCGCCGGGCTCGGACAGCCCTGATCCCGTGGGTGCCGGCGGGCCACCCGGGCTGGAGGGTACGATGATGAAGAATCACGGAACGCTGGCGTTGGCCGCGATGGCAGCATGGTCGCTGCTGCTCGATGGGTGCGCCACGTCCTCCCGCGCCGTTCCGGGTCCCGAAGCGGACCAGGTGGCGCGTTTCGAGCAGCAGGCCGAAGCGCTCCGAGCGCGCCTCTTCATCCCCGGCATGTCCGCGGTCATCCTCAAGGACGAGCAGGTCCTGTGGGCGAAGGGATTCGGCTATGCCGATGTCGAACACCGCATCCCCGCCACGCCGGAGACCGTCTATCACATCGCGTCCGAGACCAAGCCGGTGGCGGCGACGCTCGTGATGCAGCTCGTCGAGCAGGGCAGGCTCGACCTCGACGAGCCTGCCTCGCACTACACGAGCGAGATCACGGGCGATGCGATCCGCATCAGGCACCTGCTCAGCCATACCGCGGGCAGCGAACCGCCGGGCGAGCGCTTCGCGTACGACCCCGCGCATTACGAGTACCTGACGAACGTCATCGAGAAGCACGCCGGCAGGCCGATGCGCCTGGTGGTGGCCGAGACGATCCTCGACCCGCTCGGCATGACGAGCAGCGTGCCCGGCTCTGGCGTCCTCAGGGATCCGAAGTGGGCCGTGCTCGGGCAGGACCGGCTCGCGCGGTACGCGAAGGTGCTGGAACGGCAGGCGCAGCCCTACACGCTCTACGGCGACGGCGAGATCGTCCACGTCGGCTATCCGGGCGACTTCTTCGGCGCGTCGGCCGGTTTGCTGTCGACGGTGATGGACATGGCGAAGTTCGACATCGCGCTCGACCGCCATGTGCTGTTGAAGCCCGAGACGCAGGCCCGCGCCTGGACGCCCTTCGTCTCCAATGGCGGCCAGCCGCTGCCGTACGGCCTGGGATGGTACGTGCGCGACTACAACGGCGCACGGATCGTCTGGCACGGCGGCAACTGGGGCACCGGCTTCTCCGCGATCTACGTCAAGGTCCCGGCACAACGCCTGTCCCTGATCATGTTCGCCAACAGCGATGTCCTGAACGGCCACATGTACGCGGTCGGCGAGGACATCGTGCACAACGCGTTCGCGTGCGCGTTCCTGCGCGACTTCGTGTTCGCGCCGACGCAGGACGTGGACTGCGCCCGGACGTCCGAAACCGCCGTGGCGAGATCCCTGGCCGAAGAGCGGGCGGGCGCGCATGCCGTGGTCCCGGTCGATCGTGCGACCGTCGAGTCCTACGTGGGGCAGTACCGGTTCGAGTTCGACCCGGCGCAGACCCTCAACGTGACCAGCCACGACGGCCGGCTGTACGCGGACATCCCCCGCAACCAGGAATCCGAACTCTTCCCCGAATCGCCGACGACCTTCTTCTTCAAGATCCGGCCGGCCGAAATCACCTTCGTCAGGGACGGGAACGCGGTCACGCACCTGAACTGGGTCGAACGCGGAAACACCCTGCGGGCCAATCGAATCCGGTAGGAACGTCGCCGGCCGCTACGGAGGAACTCAGGTCGGTCCTCCGTTTCCTCCGTTCCCTCCGTGTGAGTCTTCCGTTGTCGTCTGATACCGGCTGCCGCAATTGATTGTGCATTCCGGTCGAATGTCATTCCGAGCGGCGCCGCTGCTCCGAATCTCCAATCGCGCTGATGCCGGGCGCCGCCCGAGGAATCTGTGGCATGCGTCCGAGCGAAAGGCGGCCTGTGGCTCGGGAGCCAGCCACAGATTCCTCAGGCGCCACGGCTTCGACATGGAGGACAGGGCGGCGCAGCGCCTTCGGAATGACATGCCTATTCCTTCCTCCAATGCACAGTCGATCCGGAGATTCGGTATGAAATGAGATGGGCCCGCGTGCGGCATCGCACGCGGGCCCATCCGTTCGTGAAACCACTGGAGGCTAGAAGCTCAGCTGGCAGCTGCCGGAGCCCACGTTCAGCCAGTTGCGCTGGATCAGGAAGTCCTTGCCGCCCAGGTTCACGTTCGCCACGCCGCCGTTGGCCGTGGTGTACGTGGTGCCCCACGTCCAGGCGCACTTGTCGGCGTTCTCGTTGCCCTGCGCGTCGAACCAGGCGTTGCCCAGCGGGTCGGTGGTGGTCTCCTCGATCTCGTGGATCAGGGTGCTCACCTCGGCGTCGGCGTGCGGGTCGTTGTTGGGCGACTTGAGCCCCGACGAGCAAGCGCTGGCCTTGGCGTAGTCGTCGGGCATGGCCGCGTACAGCACCGTGCGCGACACGCCGTTGATCGTCACCGTGCCGTGGTAGTGGTAGGCGCAGTACTGCGTGCCGAAGCCGCCGCCCAGGTTCACCGTGCCCTGGGTGAAGATGGCGTACAGCGTGTTGGGGTCGTACGCCAGCTTGCCGTTGTTGAACGCGTACTGGAGCATGGCCACCATGTTGGCGTCCGTCACGCGCGTCTTGCCGCCGGGCACGTTGTACGAGTTGTTGGCCCAGAACTGCGTGTAGCTGACCTGGTTGACGATGGGCAGGCCGGTGCCGTCGGTGTAGCTGGTGTTGATGTTGAAGTACGGCGAGCCGCCCACGTGGTTCAGGAAGAAGCCCACGTTGGAGCCGTCGGCCGAGCCGGCGCCCGTGCTCCCCGGCGTGGGCCCGCCCGGGTAGATGGTGGTGGCCGACCAGTAGATGGCCGCCACGTTGGTCTGCGCCTGCAGCACCGGGCCGCCGTGGTAGTTGATGCCGGCCTGCGTGAGCGCGGTGCCGGTGCCGGCGTTGCCGTGGTTCATCTCGTTGCCGTTGTTGAACCGCGGCGGCGTGGGCGTGCCGCGCAGCGGCACGATTCCCAGGTGCTCGGTGCTCACCTGGTCGACCGCGCTGGCGGGGGTGGTCTGGGTGGGATTCTGGTCCGAGCACGCCGCGAGCGCGACGAGACCGGCGACAACTGCGAGGGACGGAATGCGGGGCATGCGACCTCCACAAATGAGGAGTGTGGCCGCGCCAGGGGTGGCGCGGTGCCAGGACGGGCCGGTCGCCAGGGACCGGCGGGCGCGAGCGACGCGTCCTGGTTGGGAGGTCGCATGTTTCGAAGGTGGGTCCGTGCTCGCGTGACGCAGGGTGATTACAAGATGCAGACCGCTTGCGCCATCGGCCTCGCAGAAGATATGGACGGCTAGGGAGATGGGTCTCCGCACCAAGCAGTCGCGATGATCGGCTCGGGCGGTCCGCATCAAAATTGGACACGCGAAGAAGCGGTGCGGGGATCATCTGCCGCACCGCTTCGCGTCGCCTGCCGCACCGATGTGGTGCGCACACACGCCGCGAGAGCAGGCGGAAGATGAATGGACGAGCGGACGCTTCGTCCCCGGTTGGACCAATCTTCCCCGGCATACCCGGCACACGTTTGCTGCACCAATCCGGTGCGTGCTGCACCAACCTGAGAGGCGTCCACACTGCTGCAGATCTACGTAACCCTATCAAATACGGCCATTTACGTAGATGCAAAACGGTGGCGCGGTCCCTGCCTTTCCCAGCGCCGATCCCACCGCATCGGACCACCGCTGACTCATCTCGGCCCATCCCGATCGAACCTGGATCGCGCCGCCTACCACCGGGCAGCGCCACGCGTGCTTGTGCCCCGAGGAGTTCCGATGAAGCGCAGTCTGGCCGTAGCTCTCCCGCTCCTGGCTCTCGCCGCCTGCTCGGGCGACGTGACCACCCCCGCCACTCCCGTGACCCAGGCGGAGACCTCCGCTTCGGGCAAGTACATCGTCGTCTTCAAGGACGCGTCGTTCCATGGCCCGCGCGCGTCGATCGCCACCGCCATCAACAACGTGACCGACGAGTCCGGCATCACCCCCACGCAGGTGTACAGCACCGCGCTGAAGGGCTTCGCCGCCGAGCTGACCTCGGGGCAGGTGGCCGCCTTCCGCGCCGACCCGCGCGTGGCGTACGTGGAGCCCGACGCCGAGGTGAAGCTGTTCGCCTCGGGGCTGCAGACCACGCTGTACTCGTGGGGGCTGGACCGCATCGACGACGTGGACCTGCCGCTCGACAACACCTTCGGCTGGGGCTCCGACGGCACGGGCGTGAACGCCTACATCCTCGACTCGGGGATCAACAAGACCCACCTGGACTTCGGCCTCCGCGCCAACTACATCCCCAACGGCCTGGGCGGCAACTTCGTGGGTGACTCCAACCCCGACGCGGCCGACTGCCACGGCCACGGGACGCACGTCTCGGGCACCGTGGGCGGCACCTACTCGGGCGTGGCCAAGAACGTGACGCTGTGGGTTGGCCGCGTGGTCAACTGCTCGGGCGGCGGCAACGCCTCGATGGTGATCGCCGGGATGGACTGGGTCGCCGCCAACGGCGTAAAGCCGGCCGTGGTGAACATGTCGCTGGGCTACGGCAACGTGACGGCCGTGAAGGACGCGGCCGAGCGCCTGGTGGCCGCCGGCTTCGTGGTGGCGGTGGCGGCCGGCAACGGCAACTTCATCGGCCAGCCGATCAACGCCTGCAACGAGTCGCCGGCCAACGCGCCGAACGTGCTGACCGTGGGCGCCACCGACAACACCGACAAGGAAGCCTCGTTCTCGAACTACGGCACCTGCGTCGACATCCTGGCTCCGGGCGTCAACATCGTGTCGTCGGACTACTCGGTCACCAACCAGGTGGTGGGGATGAGCGGCACCTCGATGGCCAGCCCGCACGTGGCCGGCGTGGCCGCGCAGTACCTGGGGAGCAACCCGACCGCCACCCCGGCGCAGGTGATGACCGCCATCAAGAACGCGGCGCGCTCCAACACCATCACGCTGAGCAAGACCAGCAGCCGCAACGGCACGCCGAACAAGTTCCTGGCCTCGTTCTGAGCCCGGGACCCGAAGCGGACGCAGTCTGAACGGCGCGAGGGCGCGGGGGGAATCTTCCTCCCGCGCCCTCGCGCCGTTCCGGCATCCGGCGGAGAGGAAAGCCGTCGCCGCGGAGGAAACGGCGGTAACCGGGAGGAGGAACACGGGCCGGTCTCCTTCATCTCCCCCATGATCCAGGATCCGGGATGCGGCCTCCGAGACCGCTGCCGGCGGAAGCAAACCGGCGCCTCCCGCGCGAGCACCTCGGTCTCTCCCGCGTTTCCGCCGTCACCTCATTCCTCGTGAATGCGACCCGCGCGTGCGCGTGTTCCGCGCGGGCATACGCGAGGACGCACCGTCTCGGTGCACCGGCTTGGTGCAGCCGCACCACTATCTCGCGGCGCCTTTTCCGCGCCGCGAATCCCAAGTAGAACCGCTGCAACGACTTTGCATCTGTGGCAGCTTCGGCGCAGTGCGTGCCCTGCTACCACGCGCTCAGCCCAGGCATCAGCCATGGATCGCCGGCCTCCGCCTCCTTCCCACCTGGAGCGCGGCGCCGCTGCGCTTTCGCCGTTGTCGCCGACGTTCCCCACACGAGCGCGGCAATGGGCGCCCGGCATCGGGCCGCGCGCCGCACCTCACCCCCTGGAGGACGCTTTCATGCGCAGAGCTACACCCTTCGCCCTGGCGGCGCTGGCGCTTGGCGCCGCCGCCTGCTCCACCGACCAGCCCACCTCGGCGCGCACGCCCGCGCGGAGCTCGCAGGAGCTGGCGCCGCTCTACCGGGCCGCCCCCGGGATGGCGGTGGAAGGCTCGTACATCGTGGTGCTTAAGGACGGCACCGCGCCGCAGACGCTGGCCCACGCGGTGGGCGCGCAGGTGCACCACTTCTACACCAGCACGGTGGACGGCTTCGCGGCCGAGCTGAACGCGGGGCAGGTGAACGCCCTGCGCCGCGACCCGGGCGTGGCGTACATCGAGGAAGACGCGGTGGTGCACGCCAGCACCACGCAGACCGGCGCCACCTGGGGGCTGGACCGCATCGACCAGCTCGCGCTGCCGCTGAACGGCACCTACACCTACACGCCCACCGGCGCGGGGGTGCGCGCGTACATCATCGACACCGGCATCCTGGCCAGCCACACGCAGTTCGGCGGCCGCGCCTCGGTGGGCTACGACGCCGTGGGCGACGGGCGCAACGGCGTGGACTGCAACGGGCACGGGACGCACGTGGCCGGCACCGTGGGCGGCAGCACCTACGGCGTGGCCAAGGGCGTCACGCTCGTGGCCGTGCGCGTGCTGGACTGCGCGGGGAACGGCACCAACTCGGGCGTGATCGCCGGCATGGACTGGGTGGCCAACAACCGCGTGCTTCCGGCCGTGGCCAACATGTCGCTGGGCGGCGGCGCCAGCCAGGCGGTGGACGACGCCATCGCGCGCATGACCAACGCGGGCGTGACGGTGGCCGTGGCCGCGGGGAACGAGACGGTGGACGCCTGCACCGAGAGCCCGTCGCGCGCTCCGTCGGCCATCACGGTGGGCGCCACCACCAGCACCGACGCGCGCGCCAGCTACTCGAACTACGGCAGCTGCGTCGACATCTTCGCGCCGGGGAGCAGCATCACCTCGGCCTGGTACTCGTCGACGACCGCCACCAACACCATCAGCGGCACCTCGATGGCCAGCCCGCACGTGGCCGGCGTGGCCGCGCTGTACCTGCAGGGCAACCCGTCGGCGACGCCGGCGACGGTGACGAACGCGATCATCACCACCGCCACCACCGGCGTGGTGACGGGGACGAACGGCTCGCCCAACCGCCTGCTGTACTCGCTGCTGTCGGGCACGGGCGGCGGCGGCGGCGGCGGCACGACGGCCCCGTGCACCGGCTGCACGCAGTACACGGGCACGCTCTCCAGCGGCGCCTCGTCGTACCAGCCGAACGGCACCTACTACTTCAGCTCGGTGTCGGGCACGCACCAGGGCTGGCTGCAGGGCCCGGCGGGCACCGACTTCGACCTGTACCTGTACAAGTGGAACGGCAGCAGCTGGGTGGTCGTGGCCAGCGGCACCACGGCCAGCAACAACGAGACGGTGTCGTACAGCGGCACGTCGGGCTACTACGAGTGGGAAGTGCGCTCGTACAGCGGCAGCGGCACCTTCAACCTCTGGCTGAAGCACCCGTAAGCCGGGCCTCGGCTCGGCCGTGAAGGACTCCGCCCGGCGCGCACCCGCGCGCCGGGCGGATTCTTTTAGTGCTGAGTGCTGAGTGCTGAGTGCTGAGTCCTGAGTCCTGAGTCCTGAGTCCTGAGTCCTGAGTCCTGAGTCCTAAGTCCTAAGTGCTGGGTTGAATGGATGCGTGACCGACCTCGAGCGTGCGGCGACGAGGGGATTGTTGGACGATGCGACTGAAGTCGCGGCTACAACGACACACAGTCCGCCTTCGCGGACTTCGCATCCGCGCGTGACGAGAGTTCGGATCGACGACCAAGCTCGATCCCGCACTCAGCACTCATACCGGCTGCCGCGATTGATTGTGCATTCCAATCAGATGTCATTCCGAGCGGCGCCGCTGCTCCGAACCTCCAATCGCGCTGATGCCAGGCGGCGCCCGAGGAATCTGTGGCATGCGTCCGAGCGATAGGCGGCCTGTGGCTCGGGAGCCGGCCACAGATTCCTCAGGCGCCACGGCTTTGGCACGGAGAACAGGGCGGCGCAGCGCCTTCGGAATGACATTCCTTCGTCCAATGCACAGTTGATCCTGGAATCCGGTATCAGCACTTCGGTTCGCACCGTCCCGGTGCAACCCGCACCAATCCGGTGCGCGCGCGCAATGTCCTGAAAGGGTTATGTGATTGGGAGACAAGCAGTTGATCTTCGCGTGGTATCTGGCTCACCTCATGCTGCGAATTGCCTGTCCCTGAGCACAGCACGGCTTGGTGCGGCACGATGGAATTGCGGAGAACGGCGGCGTCTCCATGATTCCGCCATCCCCTAACATCTGTCGCTATCCGATAGCCATCGCGGAAGATAACTCGAGGAGGCGGAACCGATGCGCCCACTCCGCTCGACGTCCCTTCTCGCACTCATGGCGGCCGCCGCGGCCTGCGCGGACGGTGGGCCCACGGCCGCGCGCGAGCCCCACGCCGCGCCCATCCTCGCCTCGCGCGGGGCGGCGGTCGCGGACGCGTTTCTCGTCGTCCTCGATGACGGCGCGGATCCCCGCGGGCTGGCAGCGGCGATGGGGATCGCGCCGCGCTTCGTCTACACCTCCGCCGTCCACGGCTTCGCGGCCACGCTCAACGCGGGGCAGCTGAACGCGCTGCGGCAGAATCCCGCGGTCGCGTACATCGAGCAGGACGCGGTCTATCACGCCGCCACCACGCAGCTCAACCCGCCGTGGGGGCTGGACCGCATCGACCAACGCAATCTCCCGCTCTCCCTGAGCTACTCCTACAACTCCACGGGAACGGGCGTCCGCGCGTACATCATCGACACCGGCATCCAGCACGACCACCCGCAGTTCGGCACCCGCGCGCAGAACGTGTACGACGCGTTCGGCGGCACGGGCGCGGACTGCAACGGCCACGGGACGCACGTCGCGGGAATCGTCGGGGCGGCGACGTACGGCGTCGCGAAGAACGTGCAGCTGCGCGGGGTGCGCGTGCTGAACTGCAGCGGCTCGGGCACCACCTCGGCGATCGTGGCGGCCATCGACTGGGTGCGCGCCAACGCGGTCAGGCCCGCCGTCGCCAACCTTTCCCTGGGCGGGCCGTTCTCGTCCACGCTGAACACCGCGGTCACCAACCTGTGGAACGCGGGGATCTTCACCTCCGTGGTCGCGGGGAACGAGAACCGGGACGCGTGCACCGTCTCCCCCGCCAGCGCCACGGCGGTGATGGCGGTGGCCGGCACCAACCGCGACGACACGCGGCTGAGCTCCGGCAACTTCGGCCCGTGCGTCGACATCTACGCGCCCGGCGGCTCCATCCCCTCCACCTGGATCGGCTCGGGGGCGGCGACCCTGAGCGGCAGCTCGATGGCGGCGCCGCACGTGGCGGGGGTGGCCGCGCTGTACAAGGCCACCTTCGGCGACGCCGCGTCGAGCACCATCGACACCTGGATCAAGACCAACGCCACCGCGGGCGTGGTGAAGAACGTTCCCGCGGGCACCCCGAACCGGCTGCTCTACAAGGCGTCGCTCTGAGCGAGGCCCCCACGCGCCGGCGGGAGCGCCCGGCCGGCGGCATCCACCACCCCACCAACTGGAGGACGTGGTATGAAATCGATCCGCAATCTGCTGCTGGCCGGTGCCGCGCTGTCGCTGGCCGCCTGCGCCGACCAGGGCCCCACCGCCGCGGGGCCGCGGGCCAGCGCGCCGCTGCACATGGCGCGCGGCGCCGCGATCGACGGCAGCTACATCGTGGTGCTGAAGGAAGGCGCCGACCCGCGCTCGGTGGCGG
This sequence comes from Longimicrobium sp., assembly GCA_036377595.1. Classification (NCBI taxonomy): domain Bacteria; kingdom Pseudomonadati; phylum Gemmatimonadota; class Longimicrobiia; order Longimicrobiales; family Longimicrobiaceae; genus Longimicrobium; species Longimicrobium sp. The sequence continues at coordinate 20,364 of DASUYB010000107.1, forward strand.
CGGTGGCCGGCGTGAACCCGCACTTCGTGTACACCGCGGCGCTGAACGGCTTCTCGGCCGAGCTGAACCAGGGACAGCTGAACGCGCTGCAGCACAACCCCGGCGTGGACTACATCGAGCAGGACCAGGCGTACACCGTCGAGACGACGCAGTCCGGCGCCACCTGGGGGATCGACCGCATCGACCAGCGCAACCGGCCGCTGTCGGGCACGTACACCTACACCGCCAGCGGCTCGGGCGTGCGGGCGTACATCATCGACACCGGCATCCAGGCCAACCACCCGCAGTTCGGCACGCGCGCCAGCGCCGTGTACGACGCGCTGGGCGGCAGCGGCGCCGACTGCAACGGGCACGGCACGCACGTGGCCGGCACCATCGGGTCCACGACCTACGGCGTGGCCAAGAACGCGCTGCTGCGCGGCGTGCGGGTGCTGAACTGCAGCGGCAGCGGCAGCACCAGCGGCATCATCGCGGGGATCGACTGGGTGCGGCTGAACCACATCAAGCCGGCCGTGGCCAACATGTCGCTGGGCGGCGGCCTCAGCTCGTCGCTGAACACGGCGGCCACCAACCTGGTGAACGCGGGCGTGTTCCTGGCCGTGGCCGCGGGGAACGAGAACCAGAACGCCTGCAACGTGTCGCCGGCCAGCGCGTCGGGCACGCTGACGGTGGCGTCGAGCACCAGCAGCGACGCCAAGTCCAGCTTCAGCAACTGGGGCGGCTGCGTGGACGTGTACGCGCCCGGCAGCAGCATCACCAGCACCTGGATCAACAGCGGCACGGCCACCATCAGCGGCACCTCGATGGCCAGCCCGCACGCGGCCGGCGTGGCGGCGCTGTACAAGTCCGCGTTCGGCGACGCGGCCAGCAGCACGATCGTGTCGTGGATCATCAACAACTCCACGGCGAACGTGATCACCGGCAACGTCACCGGCACGCCGAACCGCCTGCTCTACAAGAGCACGCTGTGATGGTTCGTTGCTGAGATCCGGATGTGAAAGGGCCCCGGGGCGGTTCGCCGTCCCGGGGCTTGTTCATGGAGGAAGAAGATGAACCGCGGGTTTGGGACGTGTTGGGCGCTGAGACGCCCAAACGGGCTGCGCGCGCCGTAGGCCACGATACTACTGTGGCCAACGGCGCCGGGCCCCCGCCGCGCCACGCATCCGCGCGATCCGCCGGCGTCCGCGCACGCGCGGCGGCGTCCCGGCCCTCCGGGCGCGCATCCCTCACGCAAGTGCTTGCGCCGCACTGAGTTCTCCCCTCCCCTGCGCAGCGGGGGAGGGGCCGGGGGAGGGGGCCACTCCGCGGCCGCGCGAATCCCCGCCACTCGCGCGGACGTCCTCACCCCTACCTCTCCCGGTACGGGAGAGGTGGCGAGCCTAGGCGAGCCGGAGAGGGCGAGCCGGAGAGGGCGCGATATCCGCGCCGAGCATCACCGCCGATTGATCCGCGGCGTCCGCGCCCGCACATTGCCGCGAGAGAGGCGTTCATCCCCGCGCCGCGGGTTCGATGGAGGCGCCGCCACCATCCATCTCCCGCACCCGGCCCTACGTGAGCGACGCGCCCGAGATCCCCGACACCGGCAGCGAGTTCGACCGCGAGCGGCTGCGGCGCGTGGCCCACGCCGTCGGCGTCCCCGCGGCGCGGCGCCACATCTTCCTCTGCTGCGACCAGACCAAGCCCAGGTGCTGCGACCACGCGCGCGGGCTGGAGGCGTGGGAGTACCTCAAGTCGCGGCTGAAGGCGCTGGGCCTGTCCGAGCGCGGCGGCGTCGCCCGCACCAAGGCCAACTGCCTGCGCGTGTGCGAGGGCGGGCCCATCGCGGTGGTCTATCCCGAGGGCGCGTGGTACGGGCGCTGCGACCCGCCCGTGCTGGAGCGCATCATCCAGGAGCACCTGATCGGCGGGCGCGCCGTGGACGAGTTCCTGATCGAGGCGCGCCCGCTGGACCCCGCGGACGAATCCTTGTCTCCCTGAGCCTGTCGCGCCCATGCCCGCGCAGCCCACGCTCACCACCGAACGGCTGATCCTGCGCCCTTTCACCCCGGCCGACGCCGACGCGGTGCACGCCATCGTGAGCGACCGCGAGATCGCGTACAACACCGCCCACATCCCGCACCCGTACCCCGAGGGGATGGCGGCGGAGTGGATCGAGCGCGTCACGGCACGCTGGGAGACGGGCGAGAGCGCGGTGTTCGCCGCCACGCTGCGCGGCACGGGCGAGGTGGTGGCGGCCGTGGGGCTGGAGATCGAGCCGCACCACCGGCGCGCCGAGCTGGGGTACTGGGTGGCGCGGCCGCACTGGAACCTGGGCTACGCCACCGAGGGGAGCCGCGCGGTGGTGGAGTTCGGGTTCCGCGCGCTGGGGCTGAACCGCGTGACGGCGCACTACTACTCGCGCAACCCCGCGTCGGGGAAGGTGATGCAGAAGATCGGGATGACCTTCGAGGGCCGGCAGCGCAAGCACGTGCTCAAGTGGGGCGTGTTCGAGGACATCGAGCTGTACGGCATCCTCTCCGACGAGATCGGGTGAGGCGTATGAGATTCGGCACGGGACGATTCGCCACACAGTGTCATCCTGAGGGCGCGGAGCACCCAAACCAAGTCCGCGCAGTAGGTTGCGCGCCCGAAGGATCTTGCCTCGGCGTGAGCGAGGACGGCGCGTCGAGCAGGCATCTCCGCGGGGGCGAGCAGATCCTTCGGTCGGCGCCAGCCTGTAGAGTGGACGCGAGGCTGGCGCGGCGCCTCCCTCAGGATGACACCGGTTGCTGCAATTGATTGTGCATTCTGATCGGATGTCATTCCGAGCGGCGCCGCTGCTCCGAACCTTCAATCACGACGATGTCGGGCGGCGCCCGAGGAATCTGTGGCATGCGTCCGAGCGATAGGCGGCCTGTGGCTCGGGAGCCGGCCACAGATTCCTCAGGCGCCACGGCTTCGCGTGGAGGACAGGGCGGCGCAGCGCCTTCGGAATGACATGCCTATGCCTGTTCCTTCCTCCAATGCACAGTTGATCCGGCGATTCGGTATTGAATCCCACAAAGAGCAGGGGCGAGACAGCATCCCGTCTCGCCCCTGCCGTACTTCCTCCGACGACCGTTCAGCTCTCGCCCTGCCCCGGTTCGGTGGACGAGGCGGCGAGCTTGCGGTCGAAGTCGCGGCCGTCGCCGAGGCGGACGAGGTCCGTGCGGAGCGAGGAGACCTCGGCTTCGAGCGAGGCCAGCCGCCGCTCCACCGACGCCAGCGACTCGCCGCCGCCGGGGCCCTGCCGCGCGCGCATGGCGGCGGCGATGGACTCGATCAGCGGCTTGAGCGCGAAGCGCGCCGTGAGCCCCGCGATGGGAATGAGCACGAGCAGGAGCCCGCCGAGCACCGCGATCATGCCAGTCAGGTTTTCCATGCGAAAATCGCCCCGCGATGAGGTTTTGCCGTTCAGCGCGCGCCGGCGGCGCGCGCGGCGGGCGCGGCGGCCGGACGGCCCAGCCGCTCCCGGAAGATCTCCACGAACCGCTCCGCGATCCCTTCCCACGAGTACGTCCGCGCCGTGTACCGCGCGGCCGAGCGCGACGCCGCCGCCAGCCGCGCCCGGTCGCCGCGGTACCGCGCCACCGCGTCGGCGAAGGCGGCCGCGTCGCGGCTGGGGACGAGGTGCCCGTTCTCGCCCTCGACGACCACGTCGCTGATCCCCTCCAGGTCCGCCGCCAGCACCGGCATCCCGCACATCCCCGCCTCGAGCATCACCACCCCGAACCCCTCGATGTCGCCAGGAACGTGGATGTTGGGCATCACGAACAGGTCGCCGCCGCGGTAGAGGGTGCGCAGCGTCTCCTCGGGCACCTTCCCCAGCAGCCGCGCGCGCCCCCGCAGCCCGTGGCGGTCGATGGCGGCCTGGATGCGCGGCGTCATCGGCCCCTCGCCCGTCACGAGATAGTGCACGTCATCGGGGAGACGCGGCATCACCTCGTCGGCGAACCACTGGAAGCCCTTGCGCTCCTGGTGGCGGCCCACGCTCACCAGCAGCAGCGCGTCGTCGGGGATGGTCCCGGGCGACTCGCCGATGGCTCGCAGCAGCTCGCGGCGGGCCGCGGCGCGGTCGCGCGGCGGCTCGAACGAGGAGACGTCGACGCCGCAGGGAATCACGTGCACGTGCGCCGGGTCCGCGCCGCGCGCCAGGCACTCGTCCGCCGTCGCGCGGCTGATGGGGAAGACCAGGTCGAGCGCGCGGAAGACGCGGCGCACGAACCATTGGTACCCCGGCGTGGGGAGCGTCACGTCTCGGCCCACGGGGATGGCGGCCAGCAGCGCGCCCGTCCGCGCCAGCCGCTTCCGCAGCGCCACCGCGAGCGACGCCGTCACCATTGACGAGAAGAGCACGACGTCGATGCGCTCCTCCCGGACCACGCGCGGGATGCGGCGCAGGAGGCCGGCCATGTAGCCGGGCATGCGGTAGGGCGTGGCCTTCCAGCTCGTCTCCAGCACCAGCCGCGAGAGGTGCAGGTCCGTGCGCTCGGCCAGCGCGGCGTGCAGGCCGGTGGCCACGCGCTGCATGCCGCCCACGTTGCTGAGCGGCTGCCCGGGAAGGGGAAACGAGTGCGATACGTAGAGGATGCGCAAACCGCCGCCGTGCCGATGGGAGCCGGATGTTCCGATGCCGGATCAGTCTAGGCCGGCTGGAAAGATTGCGCCAGAACGACACCAGCCGGGACCCTCACCCGAAAACGTGAAGGGCCGAGACAAAACCGCCGTCTCGGCCCTTCACGTTTTCGACCTCTCCCGACAGCAGGAGAGGTGAACAGCAACAGCAACCAACCGCGGACGAAGTTTTCTGTTCTCCCCTCCCCTGCGAAGCGGGGGAGGGGTCGGGGGAGGGGGCCGCTCGCGGCCGCGCCGACGCTTCTCGCCACGGCGCAACGCCTTCCCACGCGCTGAGTTCTCCCCATCTGCAGTTCGGGAGACGAAGGCCGGGGGATGAGGAGCCGACCTCAGAACGACGTGCGGATGCCCAGCGTGAGGGTGCGGCCGGCGCGGATGGTCACGTTGTCGGGCTCGCCGAGCTGGCGGCCGAGGAGATTGTCGCCCGTCACCACCAGCCAGACGGTGGGCGCCACCTGGCGGTTGGTGGTCAGGCGCACGTTGGTGCTGCCGTCGTACTTGCGCCAGAACGCCCGCAGCGCGTCGCCGCTGAACTGCCGCCAGTCGGCGCCGGACCCGGCGAACGCCGTGGCCAGCGCCACGCGGTCGTAGTTGATCCAGTCCCACGCGCGGCTGGCGGTCAGCGCCGTGCTGAACCCGGGCCCCGTCCACTCCGCCGTGAGCCCGGCCGTGCGCGCGGGCACGGCCAGCATCCGGTCCCCCGCGCGCAGGTCGCCGCCGTAGCCGGTGGCCAGCCTGCGCACGCGGCTGTCGACGAACGCCAGCGAGCCGGTCAGCGCCAGCGCCCCCCGCCGCGCCGTGCCCTGCATCTCCCACCCGCGGTTGGCGATGGAGCCCACGTTCTGCGGCACGTAGCGCACGTGCTGCTCGGGCGAGCCGCCGCCGCGGGTGATGGTCTCCACCCCCACCACCACGTCCTGGATCAGTCCCGTGGCGCGCTGATCGAAGCGCGTCACCTGCAGCGAGAGCCGGTCGCCGAAGTACATCTCCGCGCCGAACTCGAACCCCGCCTGCGACTCGGGCTCCAGCGGAAAGCCGATGAAGCCGTGCTCGCCCACGCGCAGGCTCTCGCGCGCGGGCACCCGCGGCGGGCGGATGCCGCGGCCGTACGCGGCGCGCAGCTTCAGCTCCGCCGCACCGAGGTCGCGCACCCACGCCGCGCCGAGCATGGGCAGGGTGGAGAGCTCGAAGCCGCTGCCGAACGCGTCGTTGCGCTCGAAGCGCACCCCCGCCGTGCCGAACAGCGTGTTGCGCCACGCGCCGCTGGCCTGCGCCATCAGGCCGGTGTCGTTGCGCCAGTCCACCATGGGCATGGTGGTGGTGGTGTCGGGGTAGCGCCCGCCCTCCGGCAGCGTGCGATTCATCGTGAGTGTCGAGCGCTGGTGCAGGATCGAGTGCTCCAGCGCCACCGTCAGGTCCGCGGACGCATCGCCCCGCTCCAGCACGCGCGTGGTCCCCGCCGCGCGCAGCGTGGCCCGGTCGCCCGCGCCGGTGCCGGCGCGCAGGGTGGGGTCGACGGCCACGGGGAAGGGGCCGGTGTTCTCCGCCACGTGGCTGAGGCGGTAGCCGTCGATCCCCGCCAGCAGGTTCACCGTCCATCGCCCCGGCGCCAGCGCGGCGGCGCCGCCGGCGGTGTACTGCCGGATCCCCTGCCGCGGATACGCCGTCGCGGAGACCGCGTTCACCGGCGACCCCTGCATCACCCACCGCTCTCCGCGCGCATTGGCCGCGGTCCCGGCGACCGGCGGCGCGGTGGTGTCGAAGGTGATCTCGCCGAGGATGGGATTCACCCCCGCGCCGGCGGTCTGGTCGTAGAAGCGGAAGGTGCCGGTGAAGATGGCGTGCGGCGCCACCCATCGCCCCGTGGCCAGCGCGCTGACGGTGCGGCTGCCCGCGTCGGGATACACCGCGCCGCTACCGCCCACGGTGACCGCCGCGGCCATCGACCGCAGGTTGTCGCCCGTGCGGAAGGCCAGCCGCTCGCGGTGCGTGGGCACCAGCAGCGCGGCATAGTCGCTCGCGGCAACGCCCCCGTCGGTGCGGAACTCCACCCGCGTCGCCCCATCCGCGTCGTGGCGGGTGACGATGTTGATCACCCCGCTGATCGCGTCCGACCCGTAGAGCGCGGCGCCCTGCGGCCCGCGGATCACCTCCACCCGCTCCACGAGATCGGGATCGATCTGCGTCAGCACCAGCGGGTTGGCCACCTCCACCCCGTCGATGTAGACTTTGGGATAGGTCGCCGCGAACGAGCTCGCGCCGCGCATGCTGCCGTACTGCGCCAGGAGGTCCGACGGCCCGCGGCGCCACACCCACACGGCGGGGACGGTGGCGTTCATCACCTCCGCCAGCGAGGTGGCCGAGCGCCGCGCCAGCTCCGGCCCCTCGAGCACGTCCAGGCCGACGGAGAGCGAGCGGCGGGCGGCGCCGGACGGGCTGCCCGTCACCACGATCCGCTCCAGCACGCTCTCGCGCTCGGTCTCCGGCGCGGACGCGGCCGCCGTCGCCGCCGGGCGCACGGGGGCGAGCACCACCTGCCCGGCGACCACCATCGGCTCCGCGCCCGCGCCGCCGACCAGCGCGACGAGCGCATCCCCCAGCGGCACCCGCGCGGCGGAGACGCAGACGCGGCGGTCGAGGGGAAGGAGATCGGAGGAGTAGGAGAGCCGTACGCCCGAGACGGCGGAGAGACGGTCGAGCGCGTCGCGCAGGGGAACGTCGCGCGCGCGGAGGGTGACGGCGCGGTCCAGCGGCGGCGCCCACGCGCGGCTCTCCGCCGACGCGAGCGTGGCGGGGACGCACCCCATCTGCGCACGCGCCGGCATCGACGTCGCCGCGAGGAGAAGAAGGGCGGCGGGAAGCGCCACGCCCCGGGCGCGCATGGAGCGCGTCCGGGGCATCGTGGTGCCGAGCGGGGCCGCCCGTGGTCTCACGGCGATCGCGTCTCTCCTCGGGGGGATTCGATCACGGCGGTGTCGCCGCGCATCCGCAGCTGGCCGCCCAGCGTGGCGGCGATGATGCGCAGCGCGCCGTCCGCCGTCTGGCCCTGGAAGTCGGCGGTGAGGTGCCGCCCCGCCAGCGCGGGGTCGTCCACGCGCAGGTTGACGCCGTACCACCGCTTCAGCTCCGCGGCCACGTCCGCCACCGTCGCGTCGCGGAAGACGAGGCGTCCCTGCGTCCACGCCACGTCCTCGGCCGTCGCCACGCCGCGCTGCACCGTCACGGCACCCGACACGACGGCGGCGCGGTCCCCCGCGTGCAGCAGCGTCGCCGCGCGGCCGGACGGCGTCACCGCCACCGCGCCGGAGGTGACGACCACGCGCGTCCCCGCCGCCGCGTCGTCCGTCGCGACGGAGAACGCCGTCCCCACGTCGGTCACCCGCGCGGCGGGAGTGGAGACGGAGAACTCGTGCGCGTCGTCGTGCGTGACCTCGAAGTATGCCTGCCCGTGCAACTCGACCGAGCGCGCGGGCCGCCCGTAATCGCGCGCGACGGCCAGGCGGCTGGCGGGTCCGAGCACCACGCGGCTGCCGTCGGGAAGACTCACCTCCTGCCGCATCCCCGTGCGCGTGGCGTACTGGATCTGCCACGGCCCGCCACGGTTCGACAGCGCGCGCCAGAGCAGCGCCCCGCCGGCGAGCAGGACCAGCGCCGCGGCGATGCGCATCCACGCCGGCGTCCGCCACCGCGCCGGCTGCGGAGCGATCGCGGGGCGGCGCGGGGGCGGCGCGTCCGCCACCCCGCCGCGCTCCACCGTCAGCGCGGGGCGGTCGCGGCGCGCCATCACCGACGCCAGCGCCGCCTCCACGTCCACCTCCGGCGCGGCGTCGGCGCGCAGCCCCGCGAGCGCGCCGTCCAGCGCGGCCACCAGGGCGGCACGCTGGGGGTGCCCGTCGAGCTGGCGGCGTAGCGCGGCCTCCTCGTCCGGCGTGGCCTCGCCGGCGAGGGAGCGCGCGACGGCCCGCCACACGGCGTCGTCAGCGGGAGCGGAGGTGCGGTCCGGGTCGTTCATGCCCTGTGAGACACGCGAGTGCGGCGTCACCCTATCGATTTGTCTCGCCCGCTTCCTGCGGAGGTGCGAGGCGAGCCGTATCATGTTCGTCCGAAGAATCTCCGAGACGCCTGACCGGTGCCGCGCGTGCCTGAAGATACCTCCGCAATGGACGAGCCGGAACTCCTCGCGCGGCTGCGCCGGGACGACGACGGCGCGTTCGCGGCCATCTTCCGCGCGCACTACGCCGCGCTGGTGGGCGCGGCGGAGCGGCTGCTGCGCGAGCGCGCGCCCGCGGAGGACGTGGCGCAGGAGGTTATGCTGGAGCTCTGGCGCCGCCGCCACACGCTGCCGCCGGACGTGTCGCTGCGCGCGTACCTGCACCAGTCCGCCCGCAACCGCGCGCTCAACCAGCTGCGCCACGGTCGCGTGGTGCGCGAGGGCGAGCCGCACATCCGCCCGCCCACGCCCCCGCCGCCGGCCGACGCCGACGCGCGCACGGGCGAGCTGGAGATGGCGGTGCGCGCCGCCGTGGCCGAGCTCCCCGACGAGGTGCGCGAGACCTTCCAGCTCAGCCGCGTGGACGCGCTTACCTACCCCGAGATCGCCCGCGTGCTGGAGATCTCGGTGAAGACGGTGGAGGCGCGCATGGGCCGAGCGCTCAAGCTCCTCCGCGAGCGGCTGGCGCCCTGGCTGCCGGAGGGCGGCGGGTGGTGATCTGGAGATTTCGGATCACAACGAGATGACGGCGGGGGCGCTTCGCGCCGGGGCCCTCATCCCCCCGACCCCCTTCTCCCGAATTGCCGGGAGAAGGGGGAGACCTCAGCGCGGGGAGGGGCTGCGGAGCTGGTTGAGACGCATCTTCCCGCCACGAGTGGCCCCCTCCCCCGGCCCCTCCCCCGCTGCGCAGGGGAGGGGAGAACGGAAGCGCGGGCCGAGTTTAGTTGCAGTTGCAGTTCACCTCTCCTGCTGTCGGGAGAGGTCGAAAATCTGGAAGGGCGAAGACGGGGGTTTTGTCTTCGCCCTTCCAGATTTTCGGGTGAGGGCCTCTCGGCCGCGACCGCACGGATGCGAGGTACGCTACGGCCTCCCCCCCGCCCCCAGATCCTCCGTCTCTCCCCGTCCCCCGATCGGCTCCTCGACCTGGGCGGCGATGGCGGCTCGGGGATGCTCGGCGTTCCACGGGGCGATCAGCGGCAGCAGGAGGATGCCGGGAACCGCGAGCAGCAGGGTGATCAGGAAGAACTGCGGCCACCCCATGTGCTCGGCCAGGCGCCCCGCCGGCGCGCCCAGCCAGTCGCGCCCGAAGGCCATGAAGCTGCTCAGCAGCGCGTACTGCGTGGCGGAGAAGCGGGGATTGGCCAGGCTCATCATGTACGCCACCAGCGCCGCCGTCCCCGTCCCCTGGAAGAAGTTCTCCAGCACCACGGCGCCGATCATCAGCGCGTGGTTGCCGGGGTTCAGCGCCAGCACGTAGTAGCTCACGTTCACGGCGGACTGCAGCACGCCCAGGATCCAGAGCGAGCGCACCAGCCCGATCCGCGCCTGCACCGCCCCACCCGCGATCACCCCGACGATGGTGGCGGCGAGCCCGATCACCCCCTGCACCTCGCCGATCTGCGTCTGCGTGAAGCCGGCCTCGAGCAGGAACGGCGTGGCCATGTTGTTCAGCACCGCGTCGCCCAGCTTGTACAGCACGATGAAGGCGAGGATGGGCGCGGCGTAGACTCCGGCGCGCCGCCAGAAATCCACGAACGGCTGCACGATGGCCTGCCCCAGCCCCGGCGCGCGCATCACCCGCTCGGGCTCGGGCGCCATCAGCGTGCCCACGATGCCGGGGATCATCAGCGCCGCCATCAGCGCGTACACCGCGCGCCAGCCGATCTGGTCCGCCAGGATGAAGCCCAGCCCGCCGACCACCAGCATCCCGACGCGGTAGCCCAGCACGCCGATGGCCGCGCCCGCGCCCAGCTCCTCCTCGCGCAGGACGTCGATCTTGTACGCGTCGAAGGCGATGTCCTGCGTGGCGCTGAAGAAGGCGATGATGATGGCGTTGATCGCGACGAGCTGCAGCCCCGCCCGCGGCTCGTGCGTCGCCATCCAGCCGATGGCCAGGAGGAGGCCGATCTGCGTGGCCAGCAGCCACCCCCGCCGCCGCCCGAGAATGGGGATCGGGAGCGCGTCGATCAACGGCGACCAGAGGAACTTGAAGGTATACGGCCAGGAGAGGAGGGAGATGTAGCCGATGGTGGCGAGATCGACCTGCTCCAGCTTCATCCAGGCCTGGAGGTCCTTGCTGGTGAGGTAGAGGGGGAGCCCCGACGCGAAGCCGAGCAGGAGGATGGACGCCATCTTCCGGCTCGCGAACACCTGCCCGATCCCCGCCGCCCGCCGCTCCGCCACGCGCCCCTCCCCATCGGGTGATCAGCATCGACCCGCATCGCCCGCCAATCGCACGAAAAAACCGCGCCGGGATCGAGGCCGGTGCGGTTCGCGAGCATCAGCGCGGCCGCAACGGGCCCCCTCCCCCCGCCCCTCCCCCGCTGCGCCCTCTCCCTGGCGCTCCGCGCCTGTCCCTCCCCCGAACAACACGGAGGAGGGACCTGGGCTCGCTTCGCTCGCGGCAATGACACCCAAGGCCAGGGCGCCATCAGCGTGCCGCCGCACAGAACTGGGCACTGGGCACTCAGCACTCAGCACTTCCCGCTATCGATCCACCCCCGTCGTCATCCCCGCGGCGCCGCTGGTCTGGCCCAGCAGCCACGCGGCGACGGCTTCCTGCATCACGCCCTCGCCGCCCCAGGCGGCCAGCAGGTTGCGCGCGGTGGGGATCTCGTGCGCCAGGCGCGGATGGCTGAACAGCAGCACCGTCGCGTCCGGCGCGGCGTCCGTCACCTCGCGGACGCGCTCCCGGGCGGCGGCGCTGATGCCGGGGCGCCCCTTCCACGCGCGGATGTCGGAGTAGAGCGCCACCAGCGGCGTCCCCCCGTCCGACAGCTCGACGCCCGCACGCCGGAGCGCGGCCGGAAAGGCGTCGCGTGGATAGGGGGGATACGGGCCGCCCGCGTCGTCCTCGATCTCCACCAGCCGCACCGGACCCTGCGGAAGACCCGGCTCGCCGCGGCAGACGCGGAGCGCGCGGATGCCGATCTCCAGCGCCCAGCGGCGGTCCGCCTCGGTACCGACGTCGCCGCCCGCCGCGCCGCTCACGCGGTCCGCCGCCGCGGCGATGCGGGCGAGCGCCTCCGCCACCCGTGCGCGCGGCAGCCGCCCGTCCGCGACGGCCGACTCGACGGCGCGGATCACCGCCTCCGCATCGTCCGGGTAGAGGAGCACGTCGCACCCGGCGGCGAGCGCCTGCACGGCGGCGGCGGCCTCGGTGGTGTCCTCCACCAGCCCGTCCATCACCAGCGCGTCGGTGACGACCAGCCCGCCGAAGCCCAGCTCACCGCGCAGCAGGTCGCCCAGGATGCGCGGGCTGAGCGTCGCCGGGCGGCCGTCCGCGTCGAGCGCGAGATAGGCGACGTGCGCGGTCATCATCGCGTCGGCGCCGGCGGCTGCGGCGGCGCGGAAGGGCTTCAGGTCCTCCTCCAGCACCTCGCGCGGCGCGGAGACGGTGGGCCGTTCGATGTGCGAGTCGCCGACGGTACGGCCGTGGCCGGGGAAGTGCTTGGCGCACGACAGCGCCCCGCCGCGCCGACACCCGCGCACCCACGCCGCCACCTGCGCGGCGACGGCGTCCGGCTCCGTCCCGAACGCGCGCACGCCGATGATGGGGTTCTCGGGCTCGAGGTCCACGTCGGCCACGGGCGCGTAGATCCAGTTCACCCCCAGCGCCCGCGCCTCGCGCGCCGTCAGCTCGCCCGCGCGCTCGGCCACCGATTCGTCGCCCAGCCAGCCGATGGCCGCGGCGGGGGGGAGCGGCGTGGCGCCGCGGAACTGCTGCCCCGCGCCGCGCTCCAGGTCGCTGGCGATCAGCAGCGGGTGCCGCGCCCGCGACCGCAGCTCGGCCGTCAGCGCGCGGACGGCGGACGCCTCGCCGCCGAACAGGATGAAGCCGCCCACGCCCAGCGCCAGTCCGCGCTCGATGGTGTCGCGATGCTCCTCGTAGCCGTTCTCCGCGCTCCACCGCACCGCGGGCAGCAGCAGCCGCGCGACCTCCAGCCGATCGTCCGTCATCTCCATCCCGTCGATGTTCGAATGCGTTTCAAACTGCTGGGTTCGCCGTGTCCCCGCTGAGAGGTCGGGGTCGATAGTAGCGCGGAAAGCCGGCCCGTCCGCGGCCGCAGGCGGCCCCCTCCCCCCGGCCCCCTCCCCCGCTTCGCAGGGGCGGGGGAGAACTCAGCGTGGTGAGCCCATGCCGCGCCGGCGCTCTCCGCACGCACGCACCGCAATCCCCCGTCCATCACCCAAACAAAACACCCCTCCCGCCGCGGGAGGGGCAGTCGTTCACCGCGCGGCGCTCACTGCGCGCGCGGAGTGGGCCCGGGGAGGACGAAGGTGCTCACGTCCGTGCCGCGCAGCACGAAGCCGGCGCTGGTCTCGCCCACCACCATGGTGCGCACCGGCGACGCGCCGCCGAAGCGCTCGGGGCGCACGGTCGCGTGCAGCGTCCCCACGACGGTCGGCTCGCCGCCGGCGAAGGGGGCGCGGACCACCGCGTACTCCACCTCCGTCGCCGTGCCGCTCGCGCGCCGCGAGCCGGGCGTCTCGCGCAGGTAGACGAACGCGTCGGTGAACGGCCCCGGCCGCGGCGCGATCCCCGGCCCCACCGTGCGCGTGGCGCCGCTGGCGATGTCGCGCACGTGCACCTGCCGCTCGGCCTCGTACACCACCACGCGCCGCAGCGGGTCGAAGAACGCGGGGACCACGTCGTTCACCACCTCCACCGTCGGCGCCAGCGGCACCAGCCCCCGCCCGCCGGGAAGCTCCACCCAGAGCGCGCCCGTCTGCAGCCGCATCGCCCTGTCCGCCGTGGCCGGGTGGAAGACGATGTGCGGCACCGAGTCGTCGCCGTAGGTGCGCAGGTCGCCGCGCGCGTCGGCGGCCAGCGGCGCGCCGCGCGCCTCGAACAGCGTCAGCAGTTGCGCCGCGACGACGCGCACCTGCCCGTTCTCCTCCTTGGCCAGCAGCGAGCGGATGGCCGCCGCGTCCTCCACGTCCAGCCCCTGCAGCGCGGCCAGGCGCACGCGGTTGTGCGGGTCCAGCAGCGCCGCGCGCAGCGCGTTCCGCACCGCGGGGCTGTCGGCGGCGAAGCGCTGCAGGCCGGCCGCCGCGGCCACGCGCACGTCGTCGTTGTTGCTGGAGATGAGGATCCCGCGCAGCAGGTTGGCCGCGTTGAAGCCGCGCCGGTCGGCCAGCAGCAGGATGGCGTTGGCTCGGACGTTGTCCTTCACCGAGCCGGTGGTGATGAGCTGGGTGAGCGCGGGATCGAGCTCGGGCCCCATCACCTCCAGCCGCGCGCGCTGGCGGTAGAAGGCCGGGTCCGGCTCCTCCACGTCGAGGATGCGGTTGACGTCGTACACCAGCCGGTTGAAGCCGTACTGCGGCGGCGGCGTGCGGCGGAGAAGCGACTCGCACCCGGGCGTGGCCAGCACGAGCGCCGCCAGCAGCGCGAACCGCGCCGGGCGGCGGAGCGTGCGGACGGTGGGTGTGCGGGGCATGGGCAGCGGGAGATTCAGGTGCGCGCCGGGGGCCGCCGGCCGGGGGTGAAGGAGCCCAGGATGCGCGGACCCGCCGCGCCCGTGGCCCCGGGCTCGTTGGCGGGGAGGCCGCGCAGGTGCGCCCACGCCAGCAGCGCGAACGCCACCGCCTCCTTGGCGTCGGGGTCCATCCCCAGCGCCGCGCCGTCGGCGACGGGAAGCGGCGCCAGGAGCTCTCGTATCCGCGCCACCAGCGTGGGGTTCCGCGCGCCGCCGCCGGAGACCACCACCTCGTCCACCCCGCGCGGCAGCACCCAGCGGCGGTACGCATCGGCGACGGTGCGCGCGGTCAGCTCGGTCAGCGTGGAGACGAGGTCCAGCCAGTCGCGGTCACCCTCGGGCCGCACCGCCTCGACCAGGCGGATCACGAACGGGCGGCCGAACTCCTCGCGGCCGGTGGACTTCGGCGGCGCGGCGGCAAAGTACGGGTGCCGCAGCAAGTCCGCGAGGAGCGCCTCGTCGACCTCGCCCCGCGCGGCGAGCATTCCGTCGCGGTCGAAGGTGGCGCGGCCGTCGGTCGCCAGCTCCACGGCGGCGTCGATCAGCGCGTTCCCCGGGCCGGTGTCGAAGGCGAAGACGGGCTCCGCGCTCCCCCGCGGCGGCACGCGCGTGACGTTGCCGATCCCTCCGATGTTCTGCAGCGCGCGGGCCTTTCCTTCGACGGAGAAGAGGACCTTCTCCACCCAGGGAACCAGCGGCGCGCCCTGTCCGCCCGCGGCCACGTCGCGCGTGCGGAAGTCCGAGACCACGGCGATCCCCGTCCGCTCCGCGATGGTCGCCGCGTCGCCCAGCTGCAGCGTCGCCCCGCGCGTCTCCGCGGACGGCGGCCGGTGCCACACCGTCTGCCCGTGCGAACCGACGGCGTCCACCGTCTCGGGCGAGATCCCCGCCTCCTCGCAGACGCGGAGCGCCGCCTCGGCCAGCCATTCGCCCAGGTCGGCGTGCAGCCCGCAGAGCGCCTCGGCGGTGCCGGCGACGATGGCGGCGTGGATGGCCTCGCGGCGCGCCGGCTCGTACTCCACCGTCAACGAGCGAACCACGCGCGCGGTGACGTTCGTTTCGTCCGCTCCGCCGACCTCCACCAGCGCCGCGTCGATCCCGTCCAGCGAGGTGCCGGACATCAGCCCGACGATCAGCACGCGCCCGCCCCGCGCAGCACCTCGCGCACCTCGGCGAGCGTCTTCCCGTCCAACTCCAGGGAGGAGAGGATCACCTGGTGCGCGGTGGCGTGGCCGAAGCGCGGCACGTCGGCCTCCCACTGCCAGACGCCGATCCCCCGCCGCTGCACCTCGTTGAAGTTGCGCTCGCGCAGCCGCTGGAAGCGCTCGAACAGCGCGTCCGGATCGTCCTTCGCGAACTCGAACCCCGGGCGCTGGCTGATCCCCGCGCGGTCGCGCATGGCGGCGAAGATCAGCGCAGTCCACAGCTCGTTCGCGACGAGCCCCAGCAGCAGGTCGCACACGCGCTCGCGCGCGGGCCCGGCCGCGTCCCCATCCGACAGGGCGACGCGGAGCGCGCGCGGGGCGATCTCGTAGCGGACGAGCAGTTCCTCCCACTCCATCTCGCTGGCGGGGCGCGCGGGGAAGTCCTCGTAGAAGCTCACGACCGCGGCTCCAGGATCTCGCCCAGGCGGCCGCCGGCGCGCATCAGCATCTTCGTGGCCTCCTGCCGGCCCACCTTGCACCAGTGCATCACCATCGCCGTCTTCACGCTCCCCCCCGACGCCTCCAGCAGCTCCGCGGCCGAGTGGCGGTCCAGGTCCAGCGTCTCCATCAAGATGCGCTCGCTGCGGTCCTGAAGTTTCTGGTTGGTTGCGCGCAGGTCAACCATCAGGTTGCCGTACACCTTCCCCAGCCGGATCATGGCGCCGGTGCTGATCATGTTGAGGACGAGCTTCGTCGCCGTCCCCGCCTTCATCCGCGTCGACCCCGTGACGACCTCGGGGCCCACCAGCGGGGCGATCACCACGTCGTACACCATCAGCATCCACTCCTCGGGATAGGTGCAGAGGAGGAAGCCCGCCTTCGCGCCCAGCTGCTTCGCGCGGGTGAGGGCGCCGTGCACGTACGGCGTCGTCCCGCTCGCGGCGATGCCGAAGACGAAGTCGCGGCTGTCGACCTGCATCTCGTCGATCGCCTTCGCGCCGTCCTCGCGGCTGTCCTCGGCGCCCTCGACGGCGTTGGTCAGCGCCGCGCGCCCGCCGGCGATGATCCCCTGCACCATGCGCGGGTCGACGCCGTAGGTGGGCGGCATCTCCGACGCGTCGAGCACGCCCAGCCGGCCGGACGTCCCCGCGCCGACGTAGATCAGGCGGCCGCCGGCGCGGAGCGCCTCCTCGGCCATCTCCACCGCGCGCGCGACCTGCTCCAGCTGGCCGGCCACGGCGGGGGCGATGCGGTGGTCTTCGTCGTTGATGACGCGGACGATCTCGAGGGCCGACAGCCGGTCGATGTCCGTGGTGGCGGGGTTGCGCTGCTCGGTGAGCCGAGGGTCGAGCGGGGGCTTGGACGACATCAGGCGCGGGTTACGGGAGATGCCGGGAGATGCGCGAAACGGATGCGTCCCCGCGGCGCGCGCCAACGTGCGCGCTCGCGTCGGCGGATGCAAGAGTGCTTCCAGCCGCAGGGGACAGGGTACAGAGGGAGGAGCGGGGAATCGCGACGTCCCCGGGATTGAAGAGGAGATGTCATTCCGAGGCCGGCCAGACCGTACTTGCGTCCGCGCCGATGCCTGCAGGCCGAGGAATCTGTGGCCTGCTCCGAGCGACAGCCTGGCGGTCGACTCGGGAGTCCGCCATGTACCCCGGGTCGAAACCCGGGGCTACAACGGCCCGAAGTCCGCCTTCGCGGACTCCCAACGCAGCCTTTCGGTGCAACGGAGCTGGATCCGCGCGCCGAAACCCTCGTACGGGAGTCCGCGCAGGCGGACTTCTTGATGTTCCAGCCCCGGGTTTCAACCCGGGAATCCCAGCGGACGCGCAGGTGTCGGTGTCGCGCGCCAAGCTCGCCCCGGGAGTCCGCGAAGGCGGACTTCGGGCCGTTGTTGCCGCGAATTCCATTCGCCTGTCCATCCCCGCGGACTCGGCGAATCTCCCATCGCAGACGGAACGGTCCTACAGCTCCTTCCAGTCCACCTCCAGCACCTTCCGGTAGGCGCCGCTCTCGATCAGCATCTCCACGATCGCCGCGTCGAGCAGCCCCTCGCGCGCCTCGGCGGTGAGGATGTCGAGCGCGCGCTCGGGCGGCAGCGCGCGCTTGTACGGGCGGTCGCTCGCGGTCAGCGCGTCGAAGATGTCGGCCACCGTCATCATCCGCGTCTGCAGGGGGATCTCGTCGCCCGGCACGCCGCGCGGATAGCCGCAGCCGTTCAGCTTCTCGTGGTGCCCGTACGCGATCTCCGCCACGTTCCGCAGATCCCCCGTCCACGGGATCTGGACGAGGAAGCGGTACGTCTGCTCCACGTGGCTCTCGATCTCCCGCCGCTCCCCCTCGTCCAGCGTGCCCCTGGGGATGCGGAGGTAGCGCAGCTCCTCCTCCGTCACGTACGGCACCGGCCGGTCGTCGGGACCGCGGAAGGTGAGCCGCCCCGCCTGCTCCAGCGCCTCGGCCACGCGCTCGCGCAGGATCGTCGGCTCGTTCGACGCGGCCACGACCGCGCGGATGCGCTCCAGCTCGTCCAGCCGCGCGCGGAACGCCGTCTCCATCTCCACACCGGGGCGGACGCCGCGTTCCAGCAGCTCCGCGCGCTCGCGGTAGTGGTCCGCCTCGAGCGTGCGGCGGATCAGGTCGAAGCGGCCGAGCACCCGCTCGTGCAGCACCGGCGGCAGCTTCTTGGCCTTCACCAGCACCTCCTCGCGCACCCCCACCTTGCCAAAGTCGTGCAGCAGCGCGGCGTAGCGCAGCTCGCGCAGCTGCGCGGCGGTGAAGCGGACGCCGCGGTACGGCGCCGGCGCGTGCCGCTCCAGCCCCTCGGCCAGGTCGCAGGTCAGCGTGGCGACGCGGACGCTGTGCCCCGAGGTCGTCGGGTCGCGCGAGTCCACGGCGATGACCGCGGCCTTCACGAAGCTCTCGAAGATGGTCTCGATCTGCCGATTCAGCAGCGAGTTCTCGATGGAGACGGCGGCCTGGCCGGCGAGCGCCTGCACCAGCGCCAGCTCGCGGTCGGTGTACGGCAGCACCCAGCGCGCCGCGTCGTTCTCGTCCCTGATCCGCGCGGCGGGGATGCACTTGCGGTTAATCAGCTGCAGCACCCCCACGGTCTCGCCCCTGTGGTCGACCATGGGGACGACCAGCTGGGACCTGGTGCGGTAGCCGAAGCGCTCGTCGAACGAGCGGTTCAGCGCGTACGGCGCGTTTGCGGGAAGATGATACGCATCGTCGATCCGCAGCGTCTCGCCGGTGAGCGCCGCGTAGCCGGCCAGCGAGGTGGTGTCGAGCGGGAGGGTGAAGGTGACGAACGCCGTGTTCGGAAGCGAGTCGTTCTGCGCCTGCGCGAAGCGCAGCCGGGCCACGCCATCGTCGCCGTGCTCGACGAGATACAGGCTCCCCGCGTCGCTCCCGGTGAGCTGCCGCGCCTTGTCGACGATCTTCCCCAGCAGCTGGTCGGGGTCGCGCTCGGTCATCAGCGCCATCCCCACGGCGGTCAGCTCGCGCAGCTCGCCGCGGGTGCGCGCCAGCTCCGCCTCCAGCCGCGCCGCGCCCATCTTCGCCGCGGCCAGGCGGAAGGCAGTGCGCAGCGTGGCGGCCGCGCCCTCCCCGTCCTCAGGCAGCACCGCGGCGATGCGGTCGCACCCGCGCGCGGCCCGCTCCACCTCGCGCGACGCGGCGATGATGGCGACGGACTCGGGGACGTGGCGGAGGAGGGGGACGAGGTCGGGCGTGGCGGCGAGATCTTCATCCAGCAGCAGGACGGACGGCGATCCGGGGATGGCGCCGACGTCGGCCAGCGTGGCAACCTGCAGCAGGTCGATGCGTTTTGCCGCGATGAACGTCTGCAGGCGCGACAGCCCGGCGGCCGGCCCGTGCAGCAGGACCGGCCGCGCCTCGCGCCTCGCCTCCGTGATCCTTCGCGCCGAAACACCGCTCGCACGCATGTTTACGCTCATCCAGCACTCCCGCCGAGCGCGATTTCCTCGCCTTCCGCAGCCGCCGAGAGCACCAGCGGCGAGCCGCGCGCCTGCAGCTCATCGCGCAACTCGCCGGCCATCCGCTCCACCTCGTCGTCCGTGCGGTCCGGCGCGTGGTGGAAGAGGGCCAACTTCCGCACCCCCGCGTCCTCCGCCAGCCGCACCGCCTGCCCCGCGCCGCTGTGGCCCCAGCCGCGGAAGCGAGCGTACTCGGCGTCCGTGTACATCGCGTCGTGCACGAGGAGATCGGCGCCGCGCGCGAACTCCACCATTCCCGCGTACCAGCGCGGATCGGCGTCGCCGAGCTCGTCGTCGGGGACGTAGATGACGGACGCGCCGCCGGCCGACACGCGATAGCCCAAGGTGACGCCGGGATGGCGGACGCGGAACGCGGTCACCTCCACCCCGCCCTCGCTCCACGGCGCTCCGTCGGCGGCCGCGAACTCCACCGTCGCGGGCACGTCGGACAGGGGGACGGGGAAGTAGAGCGGCGTCATCTGCCCCGCGAACGCGCGGTCGACGGGCACGTCGCCCTGCCGCGGGCCGTGGATGCAGAGGTGGGTGCCGGGGTGATGGAGCTGCGGGAGGAAGGGGAAGCCCTGGATGTGGTCCCAGTGGTAGTGGGTGATGAAAAGATGCGCCTCGAGCGCGTCTTCGCCCCGGTGCGCGAGATGCCGCCCGAGCGCGCGGATCCCGGTCCCCGCGTCGAGGATGATCCGCGGCCCGTCCGCCGCGCGCACCTCGACGCAGCTGGTGTTGCCGCCGTAGCGCAGCGTCGCCGCCCCCGGCGTGGCGATGGACCCGCGCGTCCCCCAGCAGGTCACGCGCAGCGCGGGCTCGGTTGTGCTCATCGACGGACGTGGGGCGCGGGACGGGTGGGGATCGGAAGATCATGGCGGTTGAGGTGCGGTGAAGTTACCGGCGCAACGACAGCCGTGGCAACCGGAAGCCCGACGACCACGCATCGCGACGGGCGCGTGAACGCGCGGCTGGAACATTGGGAAGCCTGCTGCGCAGGCTGCGGAAGCCGGCCTCCCTGCAAGTTGGCAAGAACCCGCGCCGCTGCCGCGTCCGCATGCGGTTGGAGCCTCGCGCGGTTTGCGAGGCTTTCCAATGTTCCAGCCGCGGCTTCAGCCGCCCGTCGCGAGCGTGAGCAACCCGCGGAGAAGATTGAACAACGGGTGAGCAGATTTTGAACTGGTGGGTGAACAAACACCCGGCACATCGTGCGGCCGTTCCCGATGGGGGCGGCCGCTCGCGTTTTCCGGCCGCCGGACCGCAACCCCGATCGCACACGATGCAGACCAGCACCCTCGCCCGCGCGACCTCCGCGACCTTCGCCGCCGCCGGCGCGTCGCTGGTGCTCTGGGCCACGCTCCACCCGTGGGACCACCTCACCGGCGCCGCCGTGGGCCAGACGCCGCGGTGGATCGCCGCGCACACCTTCCACTTCCTCTCCGGGCTCCTGCTGCTGGGCGCCATCGCCGGGTTCGCGGTGCTGCGCGTGCGGACGGCGTCGCGCTTCGGCACGGCGGCGGCCGCGGTGTGGTTCGCCGGCTCGGCGCTGTGGACGGGGACGGGGATGATCACCGCGTACGTCTGGCCCACGCTGGCCGCCCACGCCCCGGCGATGACCGAGGCGACGGGGCCGATCTTCTCCCCGCCGCACCCGCTGATCGTCGTCACCAACCTGCTGTTCGCGGCGGGGATGGTGCTGACCGCCGTCGCCATGGCGCGCGCGGGGCTGATGCCGGCGGCCGGCGCCGCGTGCCTGGCCGTGGGCGGCGCCAGCATCCTCGTCCCCCCGCACCCCATCGGGCCGGCGCCGTGGGCCGCGTTCGTCGCGGGTGCCGTGCTGGCCGGCATCGGCACCGCCTGGCTCGGCATCTCCCTGCGCCGTCTCGGCGACGCGGCCCCGTCGGCCGTCCCGATCCGGCGCGCGGAGCCCGTCACCGCGTCGTGAGCCCCGCATCTCCCGAAATCCACTCACCCCCCACCGTGACCGGACCGATGAGCACCGAGCAGACCATCCGCGAGTTCGTGGAGCGCTTCTACGCCGCGCTCAACCGCACGCTGAACGGCGATCCCGCGCCGATGCTGGCGCTGTGGACGCAGGGCCCCGAGGCCACCGTGATGCACCCCGACGGCGCGCGCCAGATGGGCCCGGAGGAGGTCCGCGGCGCCTTCCAGGCGTGGGCGGCCGCCGTCAGCGACGGCCGCATCACCCCGCGCGACATTTCCATCCGCCTGGTGACGAGCGACGTGGCCGTGGTCTCGGCCGTGGAGACGGGCCGGGGGACGATCGGGCCGGAGACGGTGGAGGTCGACAGCCGCGCCACGCTGGTCGTCCGCCGCGACGGCGCGGGATGGACGGCGGTGCATCACCACGTGGACGTGAACCCGCGCATCCGCGCCCTGGTCGCCGCCGCGCAGGCCGCGACGGTCGACGTGTCGAACGCGCGCATCGGCTCGCCCGAGCCGGCGCTTTCCTGATCCCCAACTTCTGATCTTGGACTCAAGATGCAGCTCGCAGTGACCATGGCCGCCCCGGCGGCACGGATGGAGATCTGGCTGGGCGGCACCCCCCTGTTCGCGCAGATCCTGGGACGCGGATTTCGCAGGCTCGCATCCGCAGCGCCCGCCCCCTCGTTCGCGCCCGCGACCCCGCCGGCGGAGACGGACGCCGCGCTGGTGCGGCACATGGCCGAGGGCGACGACCGGGCGCTGGGCACGCTGTACGACCGCTGGCACGCGCAGATCTTCGCCCTCGCCCTGCACTTGCTGGGTGACCAGGATGAGGCCGAGGAGGTGGTGGAGGAGACGTTCTGGCAGGCGTGGCGGCAGTCCGCGCGCTACGCCGGCGAGCGCGGCGCCGTGGGCAGCTGGCTGACGATCATCGCCCGCAGCCGCGCGCTGGACCGGCTGCGCGCCCGCAACCGGATGCGCGCGGCGCACTCCGCCTCCGTGCTGGCCGACCCCTCGGCCGCGTGCGAGGCCTCGTCCGAGGACCCGCTGCGCGAGCTCGTCGCGTCCGAGGCGCGCGCGGCGGTGCGGCGCGCGCTGGAAACCATTCCCGCCGACCAGCGGCGGACGCTGGAGATGGCCTACTTCGGCGGGATGAGCCAGAGCGAGATCGCCGAGGCCACGGGCGAGCCGCTGGGCACCGTCAAGACGCGCACCCGCCTCGGTCTCCAGCGCCTCCGCCGCCTCCTTGCCGATCTCGCCCCCGCCAGCGCTTGATCCGCTCGTGGCCGGTTGCTACCTCTGTCACCGGTGTGTTCTGAAAGACCTCGCGCAGACCTGATTATCTATCTGGCTCACGCAGGGTTAGCAGGGTCGGCAGATTGAAGCTGCTCACTCTGCCGACTCTGCGTGAGCCCATGTTTTTTCTTTTTTCTGTACTAGATTGATCCGCACGTGGTGTGATGTGGGCGACCCCTCGGACGGAGGAGATGCGCGATGTGCGGGCGATTCGGGCAGAAGGCGAGCAGCGCGGAGCTGGCGGCGGCGTTCGAGGCGGCGTGGCGATGCCCCGAGCCGGAGCTGCCGCGCTTCAACATCGCGCCCACGCAGCACGCGCCGGTGCTGCTGAGCGACGCCGGCCGCCGCGTGCTCGACGTGTTCCGCTGGGGGCTGATCCCGTCGTGGGCCAAGGACGCCGCCATCGGCAACAAGATGATCAACGCGCGCGCCGAGGGGGTGGCCGAGAAGCCCGCCTACCGCGCCGCGTTCCAGCGCCGCCGCTGCCTGGTGCCCGCCAGCGGCTTCTACGAGTGGAAGAAGGCGCCCGGCGGCAAGATCCCGCACTGGATCCACGCGATGGACGGCGGGCCGCTCACCTTCGCGGGGCTGTGGGAGATCTGGCGCCCGGCGAAGGACGCGGAGCCGGTGCTCACCTTCACGATCCTCACCACCACGCCCAGCGCGGACGTGGCCGGCATCCACGACCGCATGCCCGTGATCGTCGCCCCGGGCGACCGCGACGGGTGGCTGGACCCGGAGACGCCCACCGACGACCTGCTGGCGCTCCTCCGCTCCGCGCCCGACGGCACGCTGCGCATGCACGCCGTCTCCACCGCCGTCAACCGCCCCGCCAACGACGGCCCTGCGCTCATCGAGCCCGAAGCTGCCGAGCCGGAATTGTTCGCCTCTACGTAGCCGAGCCGACGACTGGGCTTGCAGTACGAACACTTCGGTCCGATATTTATCGGACCGATTTTCGTCGTACCAGCGCGGAGAGTTGCCGATGGCGAAGAAACTGCCTGCGACGCCACGAAATCCGTTCGAGATCGGGCTTCTGGCCCACGACGATCATTTTGCCGACCGCGAGCAGGAGGTCGCCCGAATCGTCCGTGCGTTCCGGGAGCCCGGCACGCGGCTGGTCGTGTTCGGTGATCGCCGGCTCGGCAAGTCGAGTGCGCTGGACCGGGCAGCGGCAGCGGCCCGCAAAGCCGGCCAGAAGGTCGCGGTCGCGAGCTTCGCCACCGCGACCGATCCCGCGGATGCCGCGCAGCAGCTGCTCGGCGCGGTCCGTCACGAGATCGGGAGGAACTGGCGCGAGACAATGGAACGGATCGCGGAGCGGCTCCAGGCCACGATGGAGCTGCGCCCCGGGACGGCGGCAGGCCTGCCGCCGTCGGTGCGCTTCGCGTTCGGTCTTCGCGAGGAATCCGATGCGCGTCCCCGGCTCCTGTGGGACGTGCTCGGGGCCATCGACGCGCAGATGGAAGCCCAGCGAATCACGCTCGGGATCGGGATCGACGAGTTCCAGCGCATCCACGAATGGGGCGGCGAGGATGCCGAGTGGGCACTGAAATCCGCGATGGAAACCCACCGCAACCTGAGTTACGTCCTGGCCGGCTCCAAGCGGCACCTGATCGAGGCCATGCTGACGAACAAGGGCCGCGCGTTGTGGAAGCAGGTGGACCGATTGGATTTCGGTTCCATCGCTCCGGATGTGCTGGCGGAGTGGATCACACGCCGCGCGGCACGAACGGGAGTGACGGTTCCGCTCGCGCTCGCGGACCGGATCGTGGCGCTCGCCCAGCCGCGCACGCGCGACGTGGTGCAGCTCGCCCGCGTGGTGTGGGATTCCGCGATCCGGGCAGGACGTGCGGATGATGGTGCAGCGGAAGCCGCGCTCGACCAGCTCGTCCGCGAGGAAGGCGCACTCTACGACGCGCTCTGGAGAACGCTCCAGAAAATCGAGCAGCGAATCCTGCGGGCGATTGCCGCCGAGCCGGGGATCGCGATTCTCGCGGCAGACGTACTGGCCCGCTACCGGCTGGGAGCCAAGTCGACCGTGTCCAGCGCGCTTTCCCGCCTCCTCGAGCGCGAAGTCCTCGCTCGTGATGCCACGGGCGCATACACGTTCGACGATCCGTTCTTCCGCCGTTGGGTGCAAGTCAACGCCCTTCCCGACCTTGGCCTTCCACCCGGGCCACTTCCTCCCGGCTGACGGGCGGAGGCCGCTCGTATGACGGTAAAGCCGGCGCAATCTTTTCCATTCCGCGAACATCGGTCATCCACTTGTGCATTCCCCTCCTCGTGGCGATACAATGCAAGTGATTGCACTGCATCTTCTTACATCGAAACGGACGCCACGGCACGGGGATGGCGGTAGGGCGGACGCTCAACGTATACGGGCGCGCAACGCGGCATCGGGACGAAGGATAGCGCGCCGTCCGTCTTGACGGGCAGGACGGCAGCGCCTTACCATTCCTGCCACTCCCCCCGATTACAGCACCCGTACCCGGCGACTCCCCCGCACGGAGCCGCCCGGACACGCCCGCGCGGGCGCCGCCATTGCGCGCCCGCCGCCACCACACCGACCCGACTTTCCGCACCCAGCGAGGTCTCGTGAAGAAAGCCGCACTCGTCGCCGCCGCCACCCTGGCCGCCGCGGCCCCGCTGGCCGCGCAGCGGGACACCGTGCCGGAAGGACGCGTGCACGTGGTCCGCCGCGGCGACACGCTGTGGGACCTGGCCCGCCAGTACCTGTCCGACCCGTTCCTCTGGCCCGAGATCTTCCGGCTCAACACCGACGTGGTGCGCGACCCGCGCTGGATCTATCCCAACGAGCGGCTGGTGCTGCCGGTGGGCGTGTACGCGTCGGCGCAGCAGGAGCCCGAGCACACGGTGTTCTACCAGGGCTCCCGCAACACCGCGCGCGACCGGCTGACCATCCTCCCCGCCGGCAGCGCCGAGTACCCGGTGGTGCGCGTGGGCGACTACTACCGCGCCGGCTTCGTGGCGCGCGACGTCGAGATCACGCCGAAGGGGCGGGTGACCGAGGTCATCTCGCCCACCGTCGTGCCGCTCGAGGAGCAGCCCGCCATCCAGGTGTACGACCAGGTGTACGTGGCGGCCATGGACGGCGCCTCGTTCCGCATCGGCGACCGCATCCAGTTCGTGCGCCCCACCCGCGAGCTGCGCCCGTACGGCCGCGTGTGGACGCCGACCGGCGTGGGCACCGTGGCGAACGTCGACGGCAACGTGGCCACGGTGGTGGTGATCCGCATGTTCGACCCCGTGCGCCGCGGCGACCTGGTCGTTCCCGTGGCGCCCTTCCCGGTCCGCGCGGGGGTGATGCCGGTGGCGTCCACCGGGATGCAGGCGCGCATCTTCGCCTTCGAGAAGCCGCACCCGGCGCAGGCGGTCGAGGAGATCGCCTTCCTCGACGTGGGTCGGCAGGCAGGGGTGAAGGAGGGCGACGAGTTCGAGGTGTTCATGCCGCGCGAGCGCCGCGACTGGGGCACCCGCCCGGAGATCCCCGTCGCCCGCCTGCAGGTGGTGAAGGTGACGGACCAGACCGCCAGCGCGCGCATCACCACCATGCAGCAGCCGGCGATCGTCGTCGGCCAGCCCGTCCGCCGCGTGAGGGCGATGCCCTAGAAGTGCGAGAGTGCGGAAGTGCGGAAGTGCGGAAGTGCGAAACCGCATCGGCGTCACGGCCGGTGCGGTTTCGCGCTTTCGCACCCCCGCACTCTCGCACTCTCGCACTCTCGCACTCCCTCCGCACCCGCCCGGCAACGGACCGCGCGAGACCTCGCGGGGTACGCGGGAGTCGAACGCCCGTTCGGCTCGAAGCGGCATTCTCGCCCTTCCGTAACGCCGCGCCGCGACGCATTTTCCACGCGATGACCACCGCCACGCTGCACCTGCTCTCCCTGGCACTGTACGCGCTCTCGGCCGCCCTCCTGGGCGTGTCGATGGCGCGCAGCGACCGGCGCCTTCCCGGCATCGCCACGGCGGTGCTGGGCGCGGCGCTGGTGGTGCACGTGGCCGAGTTCGCCGTCTACCACGGCGAGTTCCACGAGCTGCCGCTGGTCGGGCTGGGCCCCTCGCTCTCCGTTTTCGCCCTGCTGATCGCCGCCGGGTCGCTGGGGCTGGCGACGTTCGGGCGCACCGGGCCCGTCGGCCTCGTGCTGGTCCCCGTCGCCGCCGCGGTGGCCGCCATCGCGGAGATCGCGGGGGTGCAGCCGTCGCGGCAGGTGATGGACTTCCAGGGGCCGTGGTTCGTCTTCCACGTGGTCCTCGCCTTCCTGGGCTACGCGGGGCTGACCGTCGCGTTCGCCGCGGGGCTGATGTACCTGATCCAGTTCCGCGAGCTCAAGAGCAAGCGCTTCGGCGCCATCTTCCGCTTCTTCCCCCCGCTCGACACGCTCGACCGCATCGGCCGCGGCGCGCTGATCGCGGGGATGGGGTTCCTCACCGTCTCTCTCCTGGTCGGCTGGGCGTGGACGGAGCGCTTCGGCCACCCGATGTCGCCCGGCAATCCCAAGGTGGTGTGGGGGATCCTGACCTGGCTCGTCTTCGCCGTCGCCCTCGCGGTGCGCGCGGGCGGGGGACGGCCGGCGCGGCGCGCGGCGCTGGCCAGCGTGTTCGGCTTCGCGGTGGTGATCGTCGGCTACGTCGTCCTGCGCGTGGCGGAGAGCCGCGGGGGAGCGTTCCTGTGAGCGCGCGCTACCCGGTGATGCTCGACGTCTCGCGCCTCGCCGTCCTCGTGGTCGGCGGCGGCGAGGTGGCGCTGCGCAAGGTGCGGGGACTGGTCGACGCCGGCGCGCGGCCGGACGTGGTGGCCCCGCAGCTTCACCCCGAGCTGCGCGGGCTGGTCGAGCAGCACGGGCTGCGGTGGGACCAGCGCACGTTCGCGAAGGGGGACACGGACGGCTACGCGCTCGTCTTCGCCGCGACGAACAGCGCGGATGTGAACGCGAGGGTGGGGCGCGAGGCTGCGGAAGAAGGCGCCCTCTTCAACCTCGCCGACGATCCGGCGCACTCCATCGTCCACGTCCCCTCCAGCATCGCCCACGACGAGGTGCTGGTGGCGTTCTCCACCGGCGGCGCGAGTCCGCTTCTCGCGCGGCGGCTGAGGGAGAGGCTGGAATCCGTCGTCACCCCCGGCCTCGGTCGCGCGGCGCGGCGTCTCGCCGAATTGCGCGGGGAGGTGCGGAAGCGCTGGCCGGCCGACGAGGCGCGGCGGCGCGCGGCCTGGTTCGACCTGATCACCCCCGACTTCGTGGACGCGGCCATCGCCGGCCGCGACGACGACGTGGAGCACCGCATCGCCCGATGCCTGTCGCAGTCGTAGGCGCCAGCCACCGCACGGCTCCCATCGAGCTGCGGGAACGGCTCGCCTTCGGGCGCGCCGAGATCCCGCCGGCCCTGGGCGCGCTCGCCCGCGAGGCCGGGGTCGAGGCGGTGCTGCTTACGACCTGCAACCGCACGGAGTTCTATCTCGCGTCGGTGGAAGGGGATGACGGCGTCGCCCGGGCGCAGGAGGCGCTCGCCGCGCGGATCGGCGTGCGCGCGGAGGACGCGGCGCGCTGGCTTTACGTGCACCGCGACCGCGAGGCCGCGCAGCACCTCTTCCGCGTGGCCTCGGGGCTCGATTCGATGATCCTGGGCGAGCCGCAGATCCAGGGGCAGGTGAAGGAGGCGTACGCCGCCGCGCGCGAGGTGGCCGGCGACCGCGGACCGGTCGTGGGCCCCGCGCTCAACCGCATGTTCCAGACGGCGTTCAGCATCGGCGGGCGGGTGCGCAGCGAGACGGGGCTGGGGATCGGCGCCGCGTCCGTCTCCAGCGCCGCGGTGGAGCTGGCGAAGAAGATCTTCGGTTCGCTGAAGGGCCGCCGCGCGCTGGTCCTGGGCGCGGGGGAGATGAGCGAGGTCACGCTCGAATGCCTCGCCGCGGAGGGCGTGCGCACCGCCGTCGTGGCCAACCGCACGTACGAGCGCGCCTGCGAGCTGGCGGAGAAGTGGGGCGGCGCCGCCATCCACTGGGACGAGTTCGCGCTGGCGCTGGCGGATGTGGACATCGTCATCGCCAGCACGGCGGCGCCGCGGCCGGTGCTCACGCGTGAGCGCTTCCGCCAGGCGCTCCCCCGCGGCGCGCGGCGGCCGCTGTGCATCATCGACATCGCCATCCCGCGCGACGTGGAGCCGGCGGTGGCCGACGAGCGCAACGTCTTCCTCTACAACATCGACGACCTGCAGCAGATCGTCGACGACTCGCTGGACCGCCGCCGCGCCGAGCTCCCCGAGGCGGAGCGGATCGTCGCGGCCGGGGTGGACGACTTCTGGGCGTGGTACGCGTCGCTCGCCGTCGTCCCCACCATCCGCGCGCTCCGCGACCACGGCGAGCGGGTGCGGCAGGAGGAGACCGAGCGCGCGCTCCATCGCCTCAGCCACCTGTCGGACGAGGACCGGGCGGCGGTGGACGCGCTGACCCGCTCGCTGCTGAACAAGCTGCTGCACGCGCCGACCTCCCGTCTCCGCCAGGCGGCGGGGAACGGCCGCGGCACCGGCGTGCTGGACACGGTGCGCTACCTCTTCGAGCTCGAAAACGACGAAACCGCCGGCAAGGACGACGAATGACGCTTCGCCCCGCCCCCGCCGCATGATCATCCAGTCGGCCGCACAAACCGGAGAGCTGGGCAACGTCTGGCGGATGATCGCCGCCGGAACGCTCTCCACCCAGCTCATCATGTTCCTCCTGGCCGTCTTCTCCATCGTCTCCTGGGCGGTGATCGTGATGAAGGTGCGCCAGTTCCGCCGCCTCCGCCGCGAGAGCGACCGCTTCGTGGAGCGGCTGGAGCGGGCAGAGCGGCTGGAAGACGCCTACCATGCCATCATGGCGCTCCCCGAGAGCCCCTTCACCCGCGTGTTCAAGCGAGGGATGACCTTCTACGCCGAGCTCCGCCCCGCCGCGCGCACCACGGGCGAGGTGAAGGGCCTCCTCCCCGCGCAGCTCGAGGTCCTCCGCCTCGTCCTGGAGAAGGAGGAGGGGGACGAGCGGGACGGGCTGACGCGCGGCCTGATCTGGCTGGCCATCTTCGCCACGGTGTCGCCGCTTCTCGGCCTGCTGGGGACGGTGATCGGGGTGATGAACTCGTTCATCGGCGTCGCGAGCGCGGGATCGAGCAGCATCACCGCCGTGGCGCCGGGGATCGCGGAGGCGCTGGTGGCGACGGCGGGCGGGCTGGTCGTGGCCATCCCCGCGGCCATCGGGTACAACTACCTGACGGGTCGATTGAACCTCTTCATGGGCGAGTTGGAGGGCTTCTCCAGCGAGTTCATCGGGGCGCTGGCGCGCGAGGGGCGCATCTGATGCCGCGGCGGCGCGGGCACGGCGGGCTGGAGATCAGCGCGGAGATCAACGTCACCTCGCTGGTGGACGTGGTGCTGACGCTGCTGGTGATCTTCATGATCACCGCGCCGATGCTGCAGGGCGGCGTGGAGGTGAGCGTCCCCCGCGCCCGCACCGAGTCCGTCCCCTCGTCCGAGGGCGTCGTCGTCACCGTCGATCGCCAGGGCGCCGTGTTCATCGGCGATTCGCCCGTGCGCTGGGAGGAGTTCGAGCGCCGCTTCCCCGAGGCGGTAGCCGTGCGCGGCGCGAAGAGCGTCTACCTCCGCGCCGACCAGGGCGTCCCCTACGGCCGCGTCGTGCAGGTCCTCGGCGCGATGAAGGCGGCGGACGTAGCGACGGTCGGGCTGATCGCGGAGGAGGAGAGGCCGGGCGGGCGGTAGGGAAGTGCTGAGTGCTGAGTGCTGAGTGCTGAGTGCTGAGTGCTGAGTGCTGAGTGCTGAGTGCGCGGACGTCCGCGTAGAGCGGGCGAATGAATCGCGGCAACAACAGCACAAAGTCGCTGCGCGACTGCGGACGCGGCATCCGCGCGAAAGCTGGCATTCCGAGGCGCGCCGCCGCACCGCAACCGCGTCGGCGCCAATGCCGGCGGCGCCCGAGGAATCTGTAGACGGGGCACGAGCGACAGGCGGCCATTCGCGCGGAGGCCGGCCAAAGATTCCTCGGCCGCCGCGCAGATGATGGTACACGACGCGGCATCGGTCGAGCGGCGGCGCTCGGAATGACAGCAATTGGGCGCTGAGCAGATCCCAAGCACAGTAGCCACTTAGGACTTAGGACTTAGGACCCAGGACTTAGGACTCCCTAGATGGATCTTGGCGGGCGCGGCGGACGAGCGAGGAATGAGCGGCGCGGCAGGATGTGGCGCGCCGCCGCGGGCTCCGTCGTCGTGCACGCCGTGGTCATCGCCGCGCTGCTGATCGCCGAGGCGGGGTTCGGGCACGCGCCGCCGCGCGACCGCCGGATGCGCGTGTACGCCGTCAACATCGTCTCGCCCCCGCCCACCGTGCGCGGCGCGCCCCCGGCCGAATCTCCCGCGCCCAACCTCGGCGGAAACCAGGCGCCGCGGCCGGCTCCCCCCGCCCCGCCTCCGCCGCCCGCGCCAGCGCCCGCACCCACGCCTCCGAAGCCGGCGCCCGCGCCGCCGAAGGAACCCTCGCACCCTCCCGCGCCTACAACGCCCACGCGCCCGCAGCCGCGTCCCGCGCCCCCGGCGGCGCCACCCGCGAAGCCGCCGGCGACGAACCGCGCCACGCCGCCGAAGCCGGACGCGGGGAACACAACCCCGCGGCAGCCTTCCGCATCCAACGGTCCGGGGAGCGGGCCGCGCAGCACGGGGACGGGCACGCGCGGCCAGCCGACCGGCCGCGATCCCGATCCCAATTCCGCCGGGGGCGAGGGGCTGAACGTGAGCCAGCGCGGCGTGGAGTGCCCGTCCGCGGGCTACTGCGAGAACATCGTCCGCCAGGTGCGGCGCTACTTCCGCCGCCCCGAGGGCTCCACCGGCAGCGCCGAGGCGTGCTTCACCGTGCTCCCCGACGGCAGCGTGGACGACATCGACGTGCGGCGCGTGCGCGGCGGCTTCACCTTCCGGCTGGCGGTGCAGGAAGCGGTGGAGCAGGCCGGGCTGCACAAGGCCTTCGGCGCGCTGCCACGCGCGTTCGGGGCGCCCGAGCTTCCCGTCTGCGTGGACATCACCCCCCAACTGTGACCATCGGCCGCGTGCGTTCCATCTCCCGAATCGTCCCGCTCTCCCTGGCGCTGGCCGCGCTCGCGCCCGCCGCCGCCCTCGCCCAGAACGACACCACGCCCGGCGTGCGGCTGCGGATGACGTACGAGACCGGCACCGCGCCGGGCTTCCTCGTCCTCCCCTTCGCCGGCGAGGACGCGGCCGCGGCGCGGCAGATCCTCCGCAACGACCTGGAGTTGAGCGATCGCTTCGAGATGAAGGACCCGCCCGCCGGCACCCCGGTCGCCGACCGCCCCGACGTCGCCACCTGGCGCGACCGCGGCGCCGACTGGCTGCTGAACGGCACGGTGACGGACAACGGCGCAGGCGCGACGCTGCGGCTTACCCTCTACGACGCCGTCTACGGCGAGGTGAAGGGGACGGGAAGCTTCGGCCTCCCCGCCCGTGGCTCGCGCGGATTCCGCATGGCCGTGCACGCCGCCAGCGACGCGGTGGTGAGATGGGCGACGGGGCAGCCAGGCTTCGCCGCGACGCGGATCGCGTTCGTGACGCAGGGACGCGGCTCGAAGGAGATCTACCTGGTCGACAGCGACGGTGAGGGGGTGACGCGGGTGACGAGCGACGGCTCGATCGCGCTCTCGCCCGCGTGGTCGCCGGACGGGCGGCGGCTGGCGTACACCAGCTTCAAGCGCGGCGGCCCGCACCTGTTCGAGCGCGACCTGGGGACGGGGGGCGAGCGCACCGTCTCCGCCCGCGACGGCATCAACATCACCCCCGCGTACGCGCCGGACGGGCGGACCATCGCCTTCGGGATGACGGAGGGCGGGAACACGGAGATCGCGCTGGCGGGGCCGGGGGGGACGCGCACGCTGACGCAGTCGCGGCGCTTCGAGAACCTGTCGCCCTCCTTCTCGCCCGACGGCGGGCGGATCGCGTTCGTGAGCGACCGGCTGGGCGAGCCCGCGGTGTACGTGATGAGCGCCGGCGGCGGCGAGCCGCGCATCGTCTCCGACTACACCTACGGCCGCAGCGGCTACTCCACCTCGCCCGACTGGTCGCCCGCGGGAGACTGGATCGCGTTCTCGTCGCGCGTGAACGGCGTGCCGCAGATCGTGATGGTGGGCGCGGACGGGCGCGGCGCGCGGCTGCTGACCGACCGCGGCCGCAACGAGGACCCCAGCTGGGCGCCGGACGGGCGGCACCTGGTCTTTGCCAGCCCCAACCGCGACGGCGGCGGCCTGTTCGTGCTCGACACCGTCACCGGCAAGGTGCGCACGCTGGTCGGCGGGCGCGGCTTCGGGCTGCCGGCATGGTCGCCGGCGCTGGCGCGCGGCGGCGGCGCGCAGGCGGCGGGGGCGGGGAGATAGCCGCTCTGCGGGACCGGCATCTGTACCCGGGCGAATGAATTCACGGCAACAACAGCACAAAGTCGCTGCGCGACTGCGGACGCGGCACCCGAGCGAGCGGGTGAGATGAGCGCGGCCGCAGCCATCGATGGTGAGGGGTGGAGATGATTTCTCCACTCTCGAGAAGATCATCGAGGCGGGCAGGGTGATGAGGGAGCGGCAGAATGCCTCTCCAGCAGTCCCGCAGGGACTTTGTGCCCTTGTTGCCGCGAATTCATTCGCCCGGGATCGTCACAACCAACGGAGGGGAGACACACGATGAAGCTTCGCCACGCAGCCCCACTGCTGCTGGTTCCGCTGGCGCTGGCCGGCTGCCGGAAGAAGCCGCAGAACAACCCCGAGCCGTACACCAGCACCACCGTGGTGAACGACGGCGCCGACCGGGAGCGGGCGCGCGCCGACTCCATCGCCCGCGCCAACGAGGTGGCGCTGCAGGCGGAGCGCGACCGGCTGGAGCGCGAGCGCCGCGCCCGCGAGGCCGCCGTCTCCACCGCGCGCGACGCGCTGACCGAGATCGTGTTCTTCGAGTACGACAGCGACGAGATCACCTCCGAGGCCGAGCGGCGGCTGGAGATGAAGGCCTCGGTGCTCCGCGCCAACCCCGGCGTGCGCCTGCGCGTGGAGGGGCACTGCGACCAGCGCGGCAGCACCGAGTACAACCTGGCGCTCGGCCAGCGCCGCGCCGAGGCGGTACGCGCCTACCTGCAGAACCTGGGGATCGACGGATCGCGGCTCTCCACCATCAGCTACGGCAAGGAGCGGCCGCTGGAGGAGGGCGAGGGCGAGGAGGCCTGGGCCCGCAACCGCCGCGCGGAGTTCACCGTGGCCGGCGGCGAGATCACCACCGTGCCCGCGGAGCTGCGCCGATGAAGCACACCCGCACCGCCGTGGCCGCCGCGCTCCTGCCCCTGCTGGCCGGATGCCTGGCCACCAAGCAGGACCTGGAGACGCTGCGCACACAGATGGACAGCGACCGGATCGAGCAGCAGCGGCAGATCCAGGCGCTGATCGCGCGCACCGAGGCCATGCTCGACTCGCTGAGCACGCAGAACGCGCGGATGCGCGCCGACGTGGCCAACCGCCTGCTGCAGATCGACCGGCAGCTGGTGCAGATCCAGTCGCTCAGCGGCCAGAGCCAGCAGCAGATCCGCGACCTGCAGCGCCAGATCGAGCAGCGCGCCGAGGAGGCCCGCGCCGCCCAGGCCGCTGCCGAAGCCGCCGAGCCCGCGCCGGCCGACGACGCGCCCACCGACCGCACCGCCGCGAACGACCGCCCCGCGACGGACCGTCCCGCCACGACCGATCGTCCGGCGACGACGGACCGCGGCACCTCCACGCGCCCCGCGACCGATCGCCCCGCGGCGGCGGCGGATCGGCCGACGACGTCGGGGAGCACGACGCGGCCGCGGCCCACGCGCGACGACGCGCCGCCGACGGCGGACGACGCGTACCAGGCGGCGATGGGCGCGTACCAGCGCGGCTCGCTGACCACCGCGCGCTCGGGCTTCCAGGAGTTCCTCCGCATCGCGCCGAACGACCGGCGCGCGGCCGAGGCGCAGTTCTACATCGGCGAGACGTACACGCGCGACCCCGACGCCGCCATCGCCGCGTACCAGCGCGTGGTGGACCGCTACCCGACGTCCGCCCGCGCCCCGGCCGCGCTCCTGCGCATCGCGCGGCTGGAGATCGCGCGCGGCGACCGGACCCAGGCGCGCAGCCATCTCAACCAGATCCTGCGCAGCTATCCCCGCAGCGACGAGGCGGAGGAGGCGAGGACGCAGTTGGACCGGCTGGGGACGAGGTAGGGAAAAGAAAGTCCTGAGTCCTAAGTCCTGAGTCCTGAGTCCTGAGTCCTGAGTTGAACGTCCGCCGCGACATGCCCTCTGTGTCGCGGCGGATGCTGTCGATGGTTCTCACGCGGAGAGGCGGAGTCGCGGAGAGAAAAACGCGGAAACGGATTCGTGTCTCCTCTCTCCTGTAGTTCTCCGCGTCTCCGCGTCTCCGCGTGAGAACATTCTGTTGACGGGAGCGCGTACGGGTACCCACTAGATCTTGCGCTACTTGGGACTCAGGACTTAGGACTTAGGACTATCTGTTGTAGATTCCTGATCACCCCGAGGAGATCCCCCGTCCGTGCGCTGCCCGTTCTGCCATCACCAGGACGACCGCGTGGTCGACTCCCGCACCGGCCGCGAGGGGCGCGCGGTGCGGCGCCGCCGCGAGTGCCTGCGCTGCGGACGCCGCTTCACCACCTACGAGTACATCGAGGAGCGCACGCTGCAGGTGGTCAAGCGCGACGGCGAGACGGAGCCGTTCGAGCACCGCAAGCTGCTGCGCAGCATCGAGGTGGCCAGCGCCAAGCGCCCCATCACCCCCGCCGAGATCGAGACCATCGTCGAGGACATCGAGCGCGAGCTGGACCGCCGCGAGACCGGCGAGGTCAGCAGCCGCGAGATCGGCGAGATGGTGATGAGCCGGCTGAAGGAACGCGACCAGATCGCCTACGTGCGCTACGCCAGCGTGTACCGCAACTTCGCCGACGTGCAGGAGTTCGCCGAGGAGCTGGGCGAGCTGCGCGAGCTGGCGGCGCTGCGCGAGGTGCGCCGCTACCAGCGCGAGCTGCCGCTGGCCACCCTCGACGGCGGCGACGAGGAGGAGATGCCCGGCCCCGATCCCTCGCCGTCGTAGGCCGCACCCCCTTCCCACCGGGGGCCCGAACGCCGAAGTTACGGGAGGCCGCGCGTTTAGCCCGGCCTCCCGCCGCACTTTCGCGCGGCTCGGGGGTAGACGGGCCACTCCCTCCGACGTTTTCCCGGAGACCAACGCAGCACGCCCGACGGAGCTCGCGGATCGCGGGATCCGTCCCCGCGCCGCCGCGGCTCCGGCTGCACCGGATATTCGAGGATGCCGAAATTCGCCAAGACCGCCAGCGGCGAGATGCCGTTCCTCGACCACCTCGAGGAGCTGCGCTGGCGGCTGATCTGGAGCCTGCTGGCGGTCGTGATCTGCGCGGTGGCGGGCTGGTTCCTGGTCACCCGGCTGGACGTGCTGGGGCTGCTGATCGCCCCCATCAAGCCGTTCCTGCACGGGAGCAAGCTGAAGTACCTGAGCCCCACCGAGCCGTTCTTCATCACCCTGAAGCTGGCGGTCTCCGTCGGCCTGGTGCTGGCGTCGCCGATCGTGATCTACCAGCTGTGGGCGTTCCTGTCGCCCGCGCTGCTGCCGCGCGAGAAGCGGGTGATCATCCCCGCGCTGTACATGGGGCTGGTGCTGTTCGCGCTGGGCGTGCTGATGAGCTACGAGATCGTGCTGCCGATGACGCTGCGCTTCACCATGGGCTTCCAGACGGAGAGCCTGGAGCAGAGCATCGTCATCGGCGAGTACCTGGGCTTCGTCACCCGCCTCCTGCTGGCGTTCGGCGGCGTGTTCGAGCTCCCCGTGGTGATCCTCATCCTCTCGGTGATGGGGCTGGTGACGCCCGAGTTCCTGGCCAGCAAGCGGCGCCACGCCATCGCCCTGATCACCGTGCTGGCGTCGGTGCTCACCCCGGGCGACGTGATCACGCTGACGCTGATGATGATGGTGCCGCTGATCCTGCTGTACGAGTTCAGCATCTTCCTCTCCCGCCTGGTCACGCGGAAGAAGGTGGCCGCGGCGGCGGAGCCGGCGGAGGCGTGAGGAATCGGTTAGACGGCGCGCGCCGCGCTCCCCGGCCGGGGCCGCGGCGCGCTAGATTCGCGGAAGAATGACGGAAACCCCACCCGGACCACGGACCGCGTGAAACGGAGAGCAGTTCCCCTGGCGCTCACCCTGGCGCTCGCAGCCTGCGCGCTGCTGGCGACGGCGGCGCGCGCGCAGGTGATCCCGGGGATGAACCGCGGCACCCGGCCCACGCCCACGCCGCGCCCCAACCAGCCGCGCCCGCAGGGCGACACCACGCGCCCGGCGGCCACGGGGCGCCCCACGCAGAGCGACTCGACCATCGACGCGCTGCTGAAGCTGCAGGGCTACGTCCCCATCTTCTACAACGCCGACAGCGCCGAGTACCGCTCGCTCGACCGCACGCTGCGGCTGCGCGGCGCGTCGCGCGTCGAGCGCGCCGGCGACGTGATCACCGCGCGCGACTCCATCGTCTACCGCGACCTCTCCGACCTGGTCGCCGCCTACGGCAATCCCCAGGGGAACCCGACGGAGGGCGAGCCCATCACCGGCGACGTCTTCTTCTACGACATCGCCAGCCGCAGGGCGAACGTGCGGGGCGCGAGGACCAAGATCACCGAGAACGCGACCTGGTACGTCGCCGGCGACGTGACCAGCGAGCGCAACGAGCGCATCTACGCCAACAACAGCACCTTCACCAGCGACGACCGCCCGGAGCCGGCCTACCACTTCAAGGCCGACCGGATCATGATCATCCGCAACCGCATCCTCGTCGGCCGGCCGGCCTATCTCTTCTTCAAGAACGTGCCGGTGATGGCGCTGCCCTTCATCGTGCAGGACCTGGAGCACGGGCGGCGGAGCGGGTTCCTGATCCCCCAGTTCGAGATCAACGACATCATCCGCACGCGCGGCGGGAGCGGGAACAGCCGGGGGACGGGGCGGGAGATCAGCAACATCGGCTACTACTGGGCGATCAGCCCGTACCTGGGCCTGCAGCTGGCGGGACGGTGGCGGAGCCAGAGCTACACGGCGGCGCGCGGGAACCTGGAGTTCAACTTCCGCCGGCGCTTCCTGAACGGGCAGATCGAGGGCGAGCGCTTCTGGGAGGTGGACGGCCCCGGGCGGCTGAACCTGAACGGCGGCGCGCACTGGAGCGCCAACGAGCGCACGGAGCTGGCGCTGGCGCTGGGCTTCGCCTCGTCGACGGCGTTCGAGCGCGAGCGCGTGGTGGACCCGTTCCGGCAGACGGCGGACCTGTCGAGCAACTTCTCGCTGACGCGGCGGCTGGACTTCGGCAACTTCTCCTTCTCGGCCGAGCGGCGGCAGAGCGTGGGGAACGACGACCGCACCTTCAGCCCGCGGGTGGCGCTGAACGTGAACCCCATCAACCTGCTCCCCAACGTGGTGCTGACGGTGGGGTTCAGCGGCAGCCAGACGCAGCAGGCCTTCGGCGACGCGCTGCTGCGGCGCCTCCCCTCGCAGAACACGGGCGACTTCTCGGCCACGGGCGGGCTGCAGATCGGCAACTTCCAGATCTCCAGCTCGGGATCGTACTCGCACCAGTCGCGCTCGGCGCTCGACTCGCTTCCGCGCAGCGCCATCGACACCACCGTCTTCCGCACCGACACGACCCGGCTGGCGGCGATCCCCGGGTTCGGCACCGACCGCGTCCGCTTCAGCGCGTCGACCGGGTACCAGATCCGGCTGATCGGGAGCACGCAGCTGACGCCCAGCATCGGCTTCGAGCGCGAGCTGGTGCGGCGCGACACCACCGGCGTGATCCCCGACTCGATGCAGGGGGCGTACAACACCTTCGTGGCCGGGCCGCCGCGGCTGAACCTGAGCGTGGGGCTGAACACCGACCTGTACGGCTTCTTCCCCGGCTTCGGCAACTACGAGGCGATCCGGCACCACATCCACCCGCTGGTCAACTACCGCTACGCGCCGGCGGTGCAGATCCACGACAGCGCGCAGGCGCGCATCCAGCGCCTGGTGTTCGGCCCCACCTCGGCGCGGGCCATCAACCAGATCGAGGTGGGGATCGACCAGACGTTCGAGGGCAAGGTGCGCGCCCCCCGCCCCGTGCGCGGCGACTCGGCGCGCGACACGGCCAACGCGGCGGGGAACCGCGCGGCGCCGCAGCAGGCGCAGAAGATCACGCTGCTGGCCATCAACGCCAACGCCATCGCCTACCAGTTCGTGGGGAGCAACCAGTTCAACGAGCGGTGGCTGACGCCGGACCTGAACACCACGGTGCGCACGGACCTGCTGGGCGGCTTCCAGTTCACCATGTCGCACTCGCTGTTCGACCAGCGGCTGGTGCCGACGGACAGTGGCGTGGCGCTGCGGCGCGGCGGCTTCTCGCCCTTCCTGACCTCGTTCAGCACCAGCTTCACGCTGGGGCAGAACTCGGCGCTCTTCCGCTGGCTGGGCTTCGCGCGCTCGAACGAGCCGGAGAGGGCGACTGAGCGCGGCCAGACGCCCGACGCCGCCGGCCGGCCGCCGGAGACGCCGATCGGCGGCGCGAACGCCACGGGGAACAACCAGCAGGCGGGGGGCGGCCCCTGGTCGCTGGCGCTGACCTACTCGCTGACGCGGCAGCGCCGCAGCCCGGCCGACACGGTGCCGGGGAGCTTCGCGGGCGGGGGGAACTCGCAGATCGGCGGGCGGCTGACCTTCCAGCCCACGCGCAACTGGGCGGTGAGCTGGCAGACGCAGTACTCGACCACCACGGGGCAGTTCGCGGCGCACACCATCAACCTGAAGCGCGACCTGTACCGCTGGCAGGCGAACTTCGACTACAACCTGGCGCCGAACGGCAACACGGCGTTCTCGTTCTCGGTGCACCTGATCGACCTTCCGGACCTGAAGGCCGACTACCACGAGAGCAACCTGGGCGTCGACCGCCCCGCCACCACCCCTACGACGCTTCCGCCGCCGTAATCGCGCTGAACTGAAAAACAGAAAGTCTCACGCAGAGTCAGCAGGGTCAGCAGAGAACTGAAAGCGGTTCTCTCTGCTGACCCTGCTGACTCTGAGTGAGATAATTTCTTTTTTCGGTCCTCCCCACCCGCGCCGAAGCCTCTCCCCGCGCTGAGGTCTCCCCCTCCCCCAGTCGGTTTTGGGGGAGGGGGCCGGGGGGAGAGGGCCTCCCCGCCGCGGCCACACCGATGGTCGATCAGCAGGCAGCGATGACGTTGATCGCCCGTCGCACCCCACTGTCTTTCGCGAAGGACACCCATCCTCTCAAGGCGGGGACGAGCGCACCTCCTCCGTCCCCGCCATCCGTTCATCCAACCATTTGCATCACAACGACTTGTCCTCGCGTGCCGCACTGCGTGGAGGCCGGAACGCGCGTTGCCTGATGCATCCGTCGGCAGTCGCGGACTTCCGCACACCACACCGATCAGACGGACCCCCATGCTTCGCAACCGACTCATCCCCGCGCTGGCCGCGGCGGCGCTGCTGGCCGCCTGCGACCGACACCACGACGTCATCATCGGCGGGCCGCCGCCGGGCGCGCCCACCGACCTGAGCGTCGAGACCCACTGGGTGCTCGAGGGCTTCACCAACACCGGTCAGTCCACCGGCTACCCGGTGGTGGACGTGCACTGGAACCCGCCGGCGAACTGGAGCAGCCAGCCGTTCCGCGTCTACGCCCGGCGCGTGGGCGACGCGAACTTCTTCCTGATCGCCACGGTCACCTCATGCACCGCCAACGGGTGCGTGTACCGCGACCGCAACGTCACGCAGGGCGTGCAGTACGAGTACTACGTGGCCACGGCCGACGAGGACACCAACCAGGAGACGACCACCGACTTCCGCGAGGTGGTGCGCGTCCCCGCGTCCACCACGCCCGCCACACCGCAGGCCGACAGCGCGGTGGCGCTCGACAACGCCGCGTTCGTCCGCTGGCGCGACGGCGGCGTGGGCGGCGCGCTGTGGAAGTACGTGGTCTACCTCACCCGCATCGACGCCACCAGCTACCTCTACGGGCTGGGGGAGACGGACGGGCTGGGGCTGGTGGACACGCGGGCGACGAACGGCCACGTGTACGGCTACCGGGTGGCCGCGGTGGACACCTTCGAGCACGTGAGCGCGCTCTCCGCGGAGATGACGGTGGTGCCGCGGCCCGACGTGCGCAGCGAGCTGATCTACACCTTCCAGACGAACTCCACGCAGAGCGGCTTCCGCTTCCAGACGTCGGAGTCCACCAACCCGGTCCTCGACGGCTCGTCGGCGCAGGCGCAGTGGCGGCTGGAGCGCACGGGGGCGGGGTGGCAGATCGTGCCGCTGAACGGCTCGTCCGTCGTCGAGTACAGCGGCCGCACCACGGCGCTCGCCTGCGGCCCCGGCGCCGACGCCGACTGCCGCGCGGCCACGCGGGCGCCGACGGCGGGATACCAGACCACCGCCATCCTCATCAAGCCCGAGTTCAGCTACATCCTGCGGGTGACGGGGAGCGACGGGCAGACGCACTACGGCGTCGTGCGCGCCGACATCCTGGGGAACGACGGCTCGGGGCACGA
The DNA here is from genome assembly GCA_036377595.1 of Longimicrobium sp. Classification (NCBI taxonomy): domain Bacteria; kingdom Pseudomonadati; phylum Gemmatimonadota; class Longimicrobiia; order Longimicrobiales; family Longimicrobiaceae; genus Longimicrobium; species Longimicrobium sp. The sequence continues at coordinate 61,768 of DASUYB010000107.1, forward strand.
CCTGATGATCTTCGACTGGGCATACCAGCTCGTCGCCAACGACGTGCGCCTCGACCGCGTGGGGGGGTGATGGCAGCTCCGGGGATCCCGGTGCGCCTCGCCTGATCGCGTGCCGGGTCAACCCGGCATCGGACGGAAGTCGTGCCCGGATGTGGGAGAAGTACCGCGGCCAGGGCGCCGCAGCCGGCAGATAGATGAGGGTTTCGATACACGCAGATGATCGCCCGGGCGGGCGGAGGAGCGGGGTCACCAACCGCAGGAAGCCAACCTCCGTTCGTCCGGGCGATTCCTCCTCGCGGGAGGAGACGATGATGCCACTCCTTCGGCCGATCCTGGCCGCGCTGGCCCTCTCCGCGGCTTCGACACCTCACGCGAACCTTCCGCGCGGCGATGCGGATCCCTCCGTGCGCGACACGGCGGCGCTGCGGCGCTCGCTCGCGGCGGCGCTCGGCGGCGACTTCCGGATCGCGCGCCACGAGCTGAGCCGCGGGCTGCGGGAGCGCGGCGGCGTCTACTGGCTCGTGCACGCGCAGCCCGTGCGCAGCGGCGACTACGCCCTCGCCTACCGCTACGCGTATCGTGACCACGTGCACCCGGAGAACCCGCTGTACACGCACGTGGAGCACGCCTCCGCCATCCGCGTGGGCGGGCGCGGCTGCCTGCGCCGCGCCGAGATCCGGGACGTGTGCGTGGGCGACACCATCATCCTGCCGTTCGTGCTGAACGACTTCGGCGAGCACACCTTCAGCGTCACCCGGCGAGATCCCGGCGCGCCGCTCGCGCCGCCCGACATGGATGGAGAGCTGACGACGGAGCCGGTGCGGAATCCCGCCGCGCCGCACCTGGAGTATCTCGGCTGGCGGTCGTACGTGATGTGGCACCGCAACGGCGGCGCTACCATCGCGTACTCCGCCGATTTCCGCGCCGGCGCGCCCGGGCGGCTCAACCTGCGGGTGACGACCAGGCCGGGTGACGTCGCGCCCCCGACGGGCTGGTACGGCGCCGTGCCGATCGTCATCGTGCCGCGCGGCCAGCCGGTGACGGTGCTGCTGGAGCACGAGAACGTCGTCGGCCGCGACGAGGCGCACGGGTTCTCGTCGCACACCGGCAACGAGTACCAGACCACGCTCAAGCTCCTGCAGCCGGGCGATCGCATCTCCATCGAGTACATGCGCGTCCTCTCCCCCGCGCGGGGCGGACCCCGGGACAGGGGCGGACCGCGGGACGGCCCGGCGCCGGAGAATGACGCCGTGACGCCGGTGATCGCCCGGCTGCCGTTCCGCCTGGACACGGCAGAGCGGTTCAATGCCTGGATCACGGGCCATCTCCCCGCGAACACCGAGGAGAATGGGAGGGGAAGATGAGGATGAGATCCGCACGAAACCGGGGCCGCGCGTTGCTGCGCGTGATGTTCTGCGCGATGCTCTCCGTCACGATCGCGGGATGCTCGGACATCCTGGCGGCGGCGGGGCTCACCGACCTGTCCGGCTACTGGGTGGGGCGATACGACTCCGATTTCGACTTCTACCTGGACCTCGACGACGACGTCTATGGGGTGTACGGGCGCGCGGGTCTGGTGCGCGGCGGCTCGTACTCCGACATCTACGTCGACGCGGTGCGGGACGGCAGCCGGATCGTCTTCTACGCCGACGAGCCGGGGTACGGCAGCACGCCGATCTTCGAGGGCCACGTCACCGGCCGCGACCGCATCGACGGCATCGCCTATCTCGAGGTGATCCCCCGCGCCGTCATCCTCCATCGCCAGTAGGACAAATCCCCAAAAGAAAGTCTCACGCAGAGGGCGCAGAGGCCGCAGAGGTAAGTTCTCTGCGACCTCTGCGGCCTCTGCGTGAGACTTTATCCGTTATCTCCTGATGCCGGAACTGTCGGAGGCGGGGGCGTCGTCGCAGGGGAGGAGGTCGCCGGACGAGGCGGGCGAGTCGGTCAATCTCCATCTCCAGCAGCTGGAGACGCCGGGCTGCAGGCGCGTGGAATACGACAGCGGGCCCGCCGCGCCGCCGGCCGTGGTCTGCGCCCGCAGCGCGATGGTCGGCTCGGACGCGATCACCCGCTTGCACACCTCGCGGCCCGACATCACGTCGTAGCGCGTCATCCCCGCGTAGGCGACGATGTTGCCGTACGCCACCGTCTCGTTCTGCACGCACACGCGCAGCGGCTGGGCGGCGGCGTTCGGCGCGCCGCGCGGAAGCGAGCCGCCGCACGCGGCCGACAGGAGGAGCAAGGACACCGTCGCACGACGCATCGATTCGCTCCGGTTCACGGGGGTGGGCTGGACGCCGGCCGACGCGCACGCCGCATGCCGTCAGCGGCGCCTGGTCACCAGCTCCAGGTAGCGGTCGCGCGGCTCGCCCGTCCACCCGTTGACGCCGTGCTTCGGCAGCCAGTACCCGTGCACGTACGCCGCGGCGGCCAGCATCGCCGCGATCAGCGCGTACGCCCACGGCCGCCCGGCCGTCGCCGAGAGCAGGAGGATGACGGCGGTCACGAGCACCACCTTGAGCACGCGGCGCCACTTGGGCTTGTGCGCCTCGAAGTGGCCGAACAGGATGTTGCCCACGGCGAAGATCGCCAGCACCACCGCGGCGTCGAACCAGACCGTGTCCGTGCTCCACATGGGCGGCATCCCGGACGCCTACTCCGGCGGCGGCAGCGCGGACTGCGCAGGCGCGTCGCGAAGCGCGGCGTGGAAGCTCTCGACCTCCTGCAGCCGCGCCACCTCGGCCCGCACCTCGGCCACCTCCGCGCGCAGGTGCCGCAGCTCGGTGGCCACGTCGGTTCCCACCGAGCGCTCGCCCTGCAGCACGCCGCCCTCGCGCAGCCGCAGGAGGGCGTCGACGATGGGCTTGAGCGCGAAGCGCGTGGTGATGGCCAGCGCCGGCAGCACGATCACGGAGCAGATCACCAGGAGCTTGACGAGGTCGTCGAAGGGCGGCATGGCTCGGTCCGGTGAAGATGGGCGATGGAGGAAAGCTGCCCTCGCCGTACGCCGCTGGCAACCACTCCGTTTCACGGCGCGCATGCCCCCGGCCGCTGACCCGCGCTGATGCGATTCGGCGCCTTCATCCCCGCCCCCTCCGACGCCGCGCCCGGGTACCTGTGGCCGCGGTGGATCTTCCTGCGTGCGCTGGGGGCGATCTTCTTCTCCGCCTTCTACTCCCTCGCCTTCCAGCTCCACGGACTGATCGGCCCGCAGGGGATCCTTCCCGCCGGCGACTACCTGCGCCAGGTGGCGAACATCCTCGGCGCCGGGAAGGGCCTCTGGTACGCGCCGACGCTCTTCTGGCTCGGCTCGGGGAGTGCCGCGCTCACCCTCGTCGTCGCGGCGGGGATCGTGTCGTCGCTGCTGCTCGTGGCCAACGTGTGGCCGCGCGCCACCGTCGCGGTCTCCACGCTGCTGTTCCTGTCGTGCGTGGCGGCGCTGCAGGACTTCTCGTCGTACCAGTCCGACGGGATGCTGCTGGAGGCGGGGTTCATCTCCTTCTTCTTCGCCCCGCGCGGCATCCGGCCGGGGCTGGGCGCGGCGGACCCGCCGTCGCCCTTCAGCCTGTTCATGCTGCGGTGGGAGTGGTTCCGCATCTACTTCGAATCCGGCATCGTCAAGCTGGCCAGCGGCGACCCGCACTGGCGCGGCCTCACCGCCATGGACGAGTACTACCAGAACGGCCCGCTCCCCACCTGGATCGGCTGGTACGTGCAGCACCTCCCGCACTGGTACCACGCGGGAACGGTGATCTTCACGCTCCTGGTCGAGCTCGTCCTGGTCTGGGCGGTGTTCGCGCCGCGCCGCCTGCGCATCGCCTGCTGCTTCGTCGTCACCGCGCTGCAGATCGGCATCATCGCCACGGCCAACTACGCCTTCCTCAACTATCTCGTCCTCACCCTCGGCGTCCTCCTGCTCGACGACCGGGCGCTCGCGCGGCTCGGTTTCCCGCTGCCGAAGACGGGGGATGACGAGCCCGCGCGGCGACCTGTCTGGCGGCGCGTGGAGACGGCCGTGCTGGGCGTGGCGCTGTACGCGACGGCGATGGCGTTCCTGCTGCCGTTCGCGGGGGGATCGGGGGTGTTGGGCGCGCCGGTGCGGCTGCTGGCGCCGTTCCGCATCGCCAACGCGTACGGGCTGTTCGCGGTGATGACGCCCGCGCGCTACGAGATCGAGTTCCAGGGAAGCCGCGACGGGCGCACGTGGATCGCGTATCCCTTCCGCTACAAGCCGCAGAACCCGGCCCGCGCGCCGGGGATCTACGCGCCGTACCAGCCGCGGTTCGAGTGGAACCTGTGGTTCGCGTCGCTGGGCCCGTGGCGGCAGTCGGAGTGGGTCGTCTCCGCCCAGCAGCGGCTGCTGGAGGGGAGCCCGAGCGTGCTGCGCCTCTTCCGCCGCGATCCGTTCGAGGGAAAGCCGCCGGCGATGGTGCGCACGGTGCTGCGCCAGTACTGGTTCACCGACCGGGAGACGCAGCGGCACACGGGGATGTGGTGGCGCCGCCGCGACCTGGGCCCCTTCACCGGCGTCCTGCGCCGCGACGCGAGCGGCGGCTTCATCCTCGAAAGCGTCCCCACCCCGCTCCCGCCGCTGAACGTGACGGTGCCCGGGGGGAGCTGAGCGCGGTGGTCATGGTGTCGCGACTCAGGTCTTCGCCGGGACGGAACCGAACGCGACCGGCTCGTGGTTCAGCAGACGCGACACCTCGGCGATGACGGCGGAAAACTCGATCGGTTTGCCCAGGAACGCATCCGCTCCGAGATCGAGCATCCGCTTCCTCGTTTCTTCATTCGCCATCGCGGTTACCACGATGATCTTGATCTTGTCGAATTCGGGATGGGATCTCACCAGCCGGATCAACTCGATTCCATCCACGCGCGGAATCAGGAGATCGACCCACAGGAGGCGCGGGTTGAGCTTGCCGATTCGCATCGAAGCTTCGTAGCCATCTCTGGCAACCTCGATACGTATTCCCGGAAACGCATGCTCGAGGAGCATCTCGAAAGTCAATACACTTTCTTCGTGATCCTCAGCGATCAGCACGTCGCATCCACGGCTCATCTGGTCGACGTGATTCTTGATTCTGGCCAGGATGTCTGAAACCGCCCCGTCCTTTCCTCTCCGGTCGGAGGGATCGAGACGCAGGACGCACATTCCCCTCCGCTCCCATTCGCGGACGAGGTGCTCATCCTGCTCGAACGTAAGCATGAACGCACGGCGCTTCATCTGCTCCAATTCATGCCAGACCGTGTTGTAGATCAGTTCGATGTTCCAATCCCGCATGCTGTAGCCGACGAAAACGATCGTACGGTGGCTGAACAGGTCATGGATTTTCCTCTGTAGCGCAGGATTGCGGCGCAGGAACCGGTCGTAGTCCGCAGCGCTCAGGATGATCGACTGCGCCTGGTCCAGGTTGCCATGGATCTTTACGACCTGGACGTCCTCGGCCTCGCTCCAGAGTCCGATCTCGCGATCATCACAGATCACGTGGACCGTTCTTCCCTCCTGTTTCAGCGACCGCTCCAGCAGGTCGTCGTAATTCGTCGTCACGATGACGCGATGAGGCAACGATGCGAGGAGCCTGTGCACGTCCGTCGGTTCGAACCCCTTGTTCAGCAGACGGCGAAGAAGGAGAAAGAGCTCATGATCTCCGTGCTGGTTCCGGAAGAACTGCGCAACCAGTTGCGGTGTCGTCTCGTCCGTATGCGGATTGAGCCGCTTGCGAAGCTCGGAGACAACGTCGCTCCAGAGCGGCGCCCCCGCACTCGCCGAAAGTCCGGCACCCACGAAGAACGCGGCTTCACCCTGTACGAGTGCGCGGGCGATTTCCTGACAAGCCTGGTTCACAATCGACATGAGCGCAGTTGTCCTGCTGTCGGGTCCAACCGGCGGAACCGCTGACGTCTGGCGATGGACTCCAGTTCGACGTGTCACACGATAGCGGCTCGGTGCCCCACACGGACGCCGGAACTGAAGACTGCTTGGAGGGATCTGGCGACGCAACAGTCTGCAACCGCTGGCGCTGTTCAGGAATCCTGCAGCGAATCCACCGCCGCGCGCCGGCCACGCCGTGGGTCGTCTCCGCCCAGCAGCGGCTGCTGGAGGGAAGCCCGCGCGTGCTGCGCCTGTTCCACGACGACCGCCGCTGAACGTGACGGTGCCGGGTGGGGGGTGACCGCGGGACGATGCCCGCCGCCGGGTGGATGGCTACGCTGGCGCGATCACCGCGGTATCCGGCGCCGCCACGGCTTCGGGTGTTGGCCTGGCATGCGTCCACGGCTTGACGTCGAGCCGTTCTCCAAGCCGCACGACATGGTCGAAGTTCCAGGCTGGCAATGCCGGTTGAAACACGGACTCGCGTGCCGCCTTGTTCGGGGCGTATCGGTAGCAGCGAATCTGCTCGACCCAGTACTTGAGATCCTCGATGTCCGCGTCATGAAGCTGTCCGTCGCGCAAGAGCTTGTAGACGTGGTCTAGGTATGAGAACAGCTTGATGAAGCAGTAGCGGTAGACCAGGCCACGCGGATCCTTCAACGTCTCCGGGTTCAGGTTCGGCTCCATTGCAATGGCCAGCACCTTCGGATCGTGATCCATCACGGCGGGGGCATCTCCCTGCGCGTCCTTCCTGAACAGTGGCCGGTATTCCTCGGGAATGATCAGGGGCCCGACTCCCCAGTCGAGCGCCTGGGTTGCCAGTGCGAGCGACCTGTCGGTATCCAGCTTCTCCAGCAGCGTGGCGGCCAGATCGGTGGCTTTCCAGCGCTTGGCGCGCCGGTATTGCATCCAGGCGTAGCCGGCGCTGACCGCCGCGATCCCGACCGTACCCAGCTTGTTCACGTTCTCGACCCATTCCGCGACAACCATACGGTCCTCCGTAGTGGGAGGGTAAATGGCGCGCTCCCTCGGGCGGCACGACGACGCTTCCGGGTGGAAGTCGCGCAGGGCGCGCGCGAATCGCATCTCCGTCATCGATCGCCGCCCGAGAGCCGCAGCAGCTCTTCGAAGAAGTGGATGGTGCGCCAGATGTCGTCGCGCGTGTCGCCGTCCCACGCCTCCACCGTCTCCAGCTCCCGGCGCAGCTCGGCGATGCGCGCGGCGATCTCCGCCCGCTCCGCCGCCCCGCACGCCGCGGCGATGCGCGGCCAGGCGTCGCGCGGGATCGGCTCCCACGGCTCCAGCCCGCGCTTGGCGTCAGCGAGAAGATCCGGCAATCGGCTCAATGGGGGATCGGCGGAGGTTGGAAGCTCGTACCAGATCTCGACTTCGTAGCCGTCGGGATCGAGCGCGAAGAGGTACGGCTCGCCCAGGCAGAACTCGCCCTGCTCGCGGATCTTCCCGCCCGCGCGCTCGACGGCGTTCGCCGCGGCGGCGATGTCATCCGGATCCATCAAGCGGAAGCCGAAGTGGATCACGCCGCCGCCGGGGCCGGCGCGGTCCGGGTCGCGTTCGAGCACGAGCACGTCGCGGCTGCCCGGGGTCTGCAGCTGCACGAACGCGTCTCCGCGATACACCTCCACCATCCCGAACAGCTCGCGATAGAACCGCGCCGACCGATCCAGGTCCGCCACCGCGAGCGCGAGATGCGTCAGCCCGAACGTTCGCACCATCGGCACCTCGAACAGTGTTGCTGAACGGCGAGATCCGGAACACCCCCCCGGTGTCATCCTGAGGGAGGCGCTGCACGGCACTCTCGTACGCACAAGCGCTGGGCGCCGACCGAAGGATCTACTCTACCCACGGGAAATTCCGGCTCCTCCGGGCAGACATCCGGCCCGCCCTGCAAGATCCTTCGGGCGCGCAGGGATTCGTGTGAACGCGGCTTCGATGCTCCGCGCCCTCAGGATGACACCCGACGGGGTGTCCGCAGGTTCAGCGACCCCCTCTCAGGTGATGTGCAGGTCGGTGCCGTAGCGCACCAGCCCCAGCTTGCGCGCGACGGCCTGCGACGCGGCGTTCCGCCACGACGTGCTGTACAGCGGGATGGAGCCCATCTCCCGCACCGCGGCGGCCCACGCGGCCACGACCCGCGCCGCATGGCCGCGGCGGCGGAAATCGGGCGCGGTCTCCACCCCCGCCTCGTGCGCCGCCGGGGTGATGCGGACGCTGGCGCACACGGCCACCGCCCGCCCGTCCACGAGCATCGCCAGCGCGGGCTGCGCGAGCTCGATCCCGTCGGCCCACTCGTGCAGGTGCGGCCGCAGCAGCTCCGCGTTCTCCGCGGTGATGCGGACGGCGTCCACGGGCACCGCCATCTCGCGCGGGAAGCGGTACGCCGGCCCGGCCTCGGTGCGCGCGGCCGGCGCGAGCAGCGCCTCGTACGGCGGCGCGCCGTGCGGCGGATCCAGGCGCTCGTCGCCCGTACGCTCGGCCGCATGCACGGCGGCGAGCTCCCGCGCAAGCGCATCGCCGACGTCGTGGCGGAGCCGCAGCACGCTCCCCTGCGCCGTCCGGCCGACGAAGATGCGCGGGGCGTCGGCGCCGCCCGGCTCGTTCACGCGCAGCATCCGCCCCGCGGCGTCGTGCGTGAACAGCGCGTCCACGTGCAGCCGCATCAGCGCGAGATCGCCCGGCGTGCCATTCGCGCCGTTCGTCTGCACGGGGATCAATCCTCCGGCGGGCGCGACGATGATGCGGCGACGTACGGCGGGAGCCACTCGCGCAGCACGCGCGGCGCCTCGGCGCGGTAGATGGTGGCGTGCTCGAGGTCGGGGCGCGGCCGGTACGCCCAGCGCAGCCCGGCCGGCGCGTTCGCGCGGAGCACGTCCGCCAGGCGCGCGGCCTCGGCCCCCACGTCGTCGCCGGCGGACGAGAGGTACAGCGCGGCGTGGAGATCGGGATGCGCGCGCAGGCGATCGGCGGCGGTGCGCGTCAGCTCCTCGCCGTTCCACCACAGGCTGGGGCTCAGCGCGATGCAGGTGCCGAACAGCTCCGGCCGCTCGAGGAAGGTTTCCACGATGAACAGCCCCGCGAGCGACTCGCCGATGATGGCCCGCTCGCCGGTGACGTTGTAGCGCCGCTCGATCTCCGGGATCAGCTCGTCGGCGATGAAGCGGCGGAACGCGGCGGAGCCGCCCACGCGCGGCGCGATGGCGCTGTCGCCGTGGACGCGCGTCGGGCCGGTCATGTCGCGCCGCCGCTCGGTGTTCTCGATCCCCACCACCAGCACGGGCCGCATCTCTCGCGCGCGAATGGCGGAGTCGACTGTGGCCACCACGTGCGGGAAATCCTCCTCCACTCCGCCGTCGGGCATGTAGAGCACCGCAAACCCCGCATCGCCCGCCGGATCGTAGACCTCCGGCAGCCACACGTTGATCCGGCGCACCTCACCCAGCACGGCCGACAGCATCGTGAACGTCTCGTGTGGCAGCACCGCCTCCTGCGCGACTGAGCGATCCGTCATGAGCGCACCGGCGGCGATCGCGAGAACGATGGGGAGGGACTTCATCGGCGCCGGTCGATCGTGCTCAGGATGCGGCTCATCACCCGGCCCAGCGGGAGGCCCGGGCGGCCGGGAAGGATGTTCCACTGGTTGACGACGACGATCAGGTCCTCTTCGGGGATGGCGACGGGGAACTGGCCGCCGAACCCGGAGCCGGCCCACATCACCCGCGTGCTGTCGGTGGGATTGGGATAGAGCCACCACTTGAGCCCGTAGCGCGCGCCGCCCGGCCGGTTGCCGACCGCCACCGCGGGCAACACCGACTGCCGCACCCACTCGCGAGTCACCACCTGCCGGCCGTTCCACGAGCCATCGCGCAGGAACAGGTACCAGAGCCGCGCCAGGTCGTCCGCGGCCAGGTAGAGCCCGCCCTCGGTGTCGGGGACGCCGGCCGGCGTGCGCTTCCAGTACCAGTCGCGGATACCGAGCGGGGCGAAGAGATAGCGCGCCGCGTACTCCTCCACGTCCACGCCCGTCGCCCGGTGGAACACGTGCGCCAGGAGCTCGCTGGCGCCGCTGTTGTAGTTGAAGCGCGTCCCCGGCTCCTCCATCATCGGCCGGTCGATGGTGTACCGGATCCAGTCGTAGCTGCGCTCCAGCCCGATGGCGGTGTTGGCGGTGTCGCCGTAGGGGCGGTTCTCGTCCCAGTCGATTCCGGCGGTCATGGTCAGCAGGTGGCGGATGGTCATCCGCCGCTTGCGCTCGTCCACGTTGGCGACCGTCCCCGAATCGAAGAACGACAGCACCGGCGTGTCGAGCGACGGGAACTCGCCGCGCGCGACGGCGGTGCCGATCACGATCGACGTCACCGTCTTCGTAACCGACTGCAGCGTGTGCAGGTTGCCGCGGCGGTACCAGGGATGCCACCACGCGTTGAAGTAGTTGTAGGGCCCCGACCGGTCGTGCGTGCGCAGCGTCACCGCCCGCCGCGCGGAGTCGCCGTAGATGCTGTCGTAGTCGTGCTCGTAGCGCCGGTCGAACGCCAGCCTGCCGCGCCGGATCACCAGGAAGCGGTCCACGTTGCCGTATCGCCCCGACCGGATCTCCGCGTCGATGCTGTCCAGCACCGCCGCGTTCAGCCCGACGGACTGCGGCGTCGCCGCCGCCCACCGCTCGCCGGGCCACGCCTGCGCGCTCGTCTCCTTCGGTGCGGAGATGGCAATCAAGGTCGCGGCGATGGCTGCGGCGGTAGCGATGATGCGCGGGCGTGCGGCGGCGAGGGACGGTGTCATGGGAAATCCTCGGGGTGGGGCGGGGATTCGCGATGCCGGTGCACGGGAGGGTGAAGCCGCGGCAACAACCACGGGAAGCCTCGCAAACCGCGCGAGGCTGCAGGACGAGATTCGCGCAAACGTGATTGCGCGGCGCTCCGCCCGCAACCTGTTCGATCGCTTGGGAGGCGTCCGTGCGACAAAACGCGTGGGGCCGGCAAACCAGCCGGCCCCACGCGGTATTCCATCTCCCGAGTTGCGACGCGGCCTCAGCGCCGCGAGCTGCGCCTCGGCAGGGGCCGCATCGCCTTCTCCAGCACCATGCGGGCGGCGCGGCGGCCGATCTCCTCGCCCGCCTCGTTCGAGAAGCGGTAGTGCACGCCGCCGTACGTGCGCGAGTCCGACACCTCGCGCGCCCACTCGTCCCATCCTGGCAGCACCTGCACCACCGACAGCGGCACGGCGCCGGCGGTCACGCGGACGCCGGTCGCGGGGTGCGGCCCCACCTCGGCCTTCATCACCTCGGCGATGGCCGCGGCCACGGTGCAGTGGCCGCACGGATACTCGGGGAAATTGGGCGTGCCCAGGAGCGGCACCCAGCCCGCGTCGGGCGCGGTGGCGTCGTTGCCGTCGCCCGCGCCGTTGCGGATGGCGGTGATCGGGCGCCAGAAGTTGTAGTGGAACTTGGCCGCGATCATCGCCAGCGCGGCGTCGTCGAACGCCATCTGGTAGACCGCGAACATGCGCGCGTTCTGCACCGGCGTGCGCCCCGGCGCGTCGGCGGCCAGGCGCAGCGACGGCGTCACGTCGAAGGCCTGCCGGTAGCGCGCCATCAGCGTCTGGTGCGGCGTGCGCTCGGTGCTGGCGCGGGCGCCCAGCCGCCGCACCTCGTCGTAGTCGCGCGCCCAGCGCTCGCTGGTGAGCGCGGGCGGCGGGGGCGGCCGCAGCGCGTCGGCGCCGGGGATCACCCACGGGCGGAAGGCGCTCATGTACGGCTCGATCGACGGCAGCCCCGTGGCCACCCACTCGCCCGGCGTGGTGCGGGGGCGATAGGGCACCTGCGCGATGGTGCTGTCGACGCCGCCCGCGGCCAGCGCCGCCGCCGCCGCGCGCTCGCCGATCAGCCGCCCCGCCTCCTTCGCGCGCGCGTCGGCGATGGCGTCCATGGAGATGGCGTAGCTCTCGTCGAGCGCCGTCTTCTGCGCGGGGAACGAGGCCACGAGCACGCGATACGCGGCGGTGGCCGCGGCCGCGTCCTGCGAGGCGGCCGGGTCGCCCGCGGGGAAGCCGAGGTAGCTCTCGTAGCGGCGGTCGATGGCGTTCAGCGCCTCGAACATGGCCAGCGCCACGCGGGTGACGGCGCGGTCCTGGTCGGGCGGGTGCGGCGCGGACGACGCCTGCACCGGGCCGTACAGCTTGTTCGCGAACTCCCACCAGTCGCACACCGTGTCGGCGTACGCCGGTCGCGCGATGGCCAGGGCGGCCGCCACGGCCATCCACAGGTAGGCTCGACGCATGGTCACTTCTCCAGGAGGGATGTGGATGAGATCACTAGAGTGTTTTAGTGTTATACTCTAGCATATCACCAGAACGAAAGGCAAGCGATTTTGTTTCAGGCGGGGGATGAAGAAACTCGGAGCCGCGGAGATTTCTCCCCGCGGCTCCGCGGCTTTCGGTGGATGCGAGATCCTTCTGGACGGGCGGCGCGAGGCTACGGGGAGAAGACGCCGTCCGCGCGCAACCCGAATCTCAGGATCAACTGTGCATTGGAGGAAGGAATGTCATTCCGAAGGCGCTGCGCCGCCCTGTCCTCCATGCCAAAGCCGTGGCGCCTGAGGAATCTGTGGCCGGCTCCCGAGCCACAGGCCGCCTGTCGCGCGGATGCATCCCACAGATTCCTCGGGCGCCGCCTGGCATCAGCGCGATTGAAGGTTCGGAGCAGCGGCGCCGCTCGGAATGACATCCAATCGGAATGCACAATCATTTGCAGCAGCCGGTATCACATCACGCCGGCTCACGGTGGCGGCGCATGCGCACGGCGGCGGCCAGGAACACCGCGGCCAGCGCCAGCCCGATCCACAGGCTCGGCGTCGCGAGAAGCGTCGCGGGGGTGAAGGGCGCGGACGGGGGAAAGGGGACGCCGTCGCGCGGCCCCGGCGCGAACGCGCGCGGGTACCAGCCGACCAGCGCGTAGATCACCAGCGACGCCACGCGCAGGGTGTCCATCGTCAGCTTCTCGAGCACGCCGGCGGCCAGCAGCGGCAGCACCACCCAGAGCGCCGCCGTCCGCCGCGCCCACCCCGACGCCAGCAGCAGCAGGCCGTAGACCGGCGCGTGCCACAGCGCCATCGCCGCCAGCGCGTACAGCAGCGCCGCCCACATCCTCAGCGGCTGCACCTCGCGCCACAGCGGCGCGACGCCCTGGCCCTGCGCGAGCAGCGCGGCGGAGCTGAGCAGCAGCAGCGCCAGGTGCATCGCCACGATGGCCGCGAAGGTGAGCAGCGGCAGCACCACCAGCGGAATAGTCGCCTTCGCCAGCACGGCGGTGCGGTCGGGGACGGGGAGCGACTTCCAGAACAGGATGCTGCGGTCGCGGCGCTCGCCGCTCAGCGCGTCGATGCAGTAGAACGCGCCGACCACCATCGCCGTCGCCAGCATCAGGATCGCCGCGACGCGGTAGGAGACAGAGGCCGATCCCGCGTGCGCCGGGTCGTTGCCGAGCATCCCCGGCATGTGGCTGGGCATCGTCACCCCGTGGATCACCAGCGCCACCACCGCGAACGCGGCCACGCCCAGCGGCGCCAGGTGGATCGACCGGTTCTCCCACAGCTCGCGCCGCACCGACCAGTACAGCGGCCGCGTCGGCGGCGGCGCGGCGGGCGCGGTCTCGCGCGTCTCCACCGCCGGCTCGTCGAGCAGGGTGTGCGGCGAGGTGTTCATGCCACCGCCTCCCGCGCCTGCCCCGCGCCGTCTCCCACCATCGCCACGAACAGGTCGGCGATGCTGGGGGTGCGCACCTCGCCCAGCATCTCCAGCCGCCGGCGGTCCGCGCCGTCGAAGAGGAAGATGCTGCGGCCCAGGCGCTGGCGCTCGTGGATCGGCCCCAGCGCGCGCGCCTCGCCGGCGTCCGCGGGACGGACCATCACCTCCAGGTAGCGCGACTCGACCTCGTCCATGCTGCAGTCCAGCACCACGCGGCCGCGGTCGATGAAGACGAGGTCGGTGAGCACGTCCTGGATCTCCTCCACCTGGTGGGTCGAGACCACGATGGTGCGGCTGCGGTCGAAGAAGTCGTTCAGCAGCGTGTCGTAGAACTGCTTGCGGTAGAGGAGGTCCAGCCCGAGCGTCGGCTCGTCCAGCACCAGCAGCCGCGCGTCGACGGCCATCACCAGCGCCAGGTGCAGCTGCGCCACCATCCCCTTCGACAGCTCGCGCACCCGGCTGGCGCGCCCGATCTCCGTCCGCGCCAGGAAGCGCTCGGCCCTGGCCCGGTCGAAGCGCGGATGCACGCCGGCCACGTAGTCCAGCGCCTGCGAGACGCGCATCCACCGCGGCAGCACGGCCACGTCGGCGATGAAGGAGACGTCGCGCATCAGCCGGTCGCGCTCGGCCCAGGGATCGCGCCCCAGCACCGTCAGCTCGCCCTCGCACGGGGTGAGGCCGAGGATGGCGTTCAGCGCGGTGGTCTTCCCCGCCCCGTTGGGCCCGATCACCCCCAGGATGTGCCCCTCCTCCACGCGCAGGTCGATGCCGTCGAGCGCCACCGTATCGCCGTACGCCTTGCGCAGGCCGCGAGCTTCGATGCATGCCATCGGCTTCAGCGCTCCTCCCCCGCGCCGCGCGGCGGCGTGCGGCTGGTGACGGCGTCCAGCAGCTCCTCGGGCGTCAGCCCGAGCCGCTGGATGGTGGCGTGGATCCGGGGCCACTGCTCGGTGAGGAAGCGCTCGCGCTCGCCCTCCAGCAGCAGTTGCCGCGCGCCCGGGCGGACGAACATCCCGCGCCCGCGCCGCGACTCGACGAGCTGCTCGTCCACCAGCTGCTGATAGCCCTTGAGCACGGTGAGGTGGTTGACCCGGTACTCGGTGGCCACCTGGCGCACCGACGGCAGCGGGTCGCCCTCGGCCAGCTCCCCGTCGAGGATCATCGCCACCATCAGGTCGCGCAGCTGGCGGTAGATGGGCTGGCCGTCGCTCCACTCGCGGTCCATCATCGGTTCCGGATCGTCCTGCGAGAGATACGGCCAGGGAGGTATGGTGATATGTCTACGTACAACACCGTGGAGAGCGCAAGGATCGGAGCTCGATGGTGCATCCTCCGCGCAAACGACGTCATCCTGGAGTGCGCAGTCGATCACCTGAACTGGAGATCAGCCCGGAGACGGGAATTTCTGCGAGATGGGGATCAGCACTGGTAGCCCGTGCACTCCCACGCGACGCCGGAGATGCGCTCGCCGCGGAAGGTGACCACGCGATCGGGGCCCAGCTCCTCGCGCTGGGTGAAGGTGACGCGGCCGTCGGGGGAGACGACGATCTCGGCGTATTCGTTGACCCCGGCGTCGCTGCGGTAGCTCTGCCGGTACCACTCGTACTCCCAGCGGGAGATCTCCGGGTCGGCGTCGCGGAAGGCGGCGGCGAAGTTCACCAGCATCACGTAGCCGCGGAAGCGCCGCGTGCCGTCGGCGTCCACGGTGCCGGGGAAGCGGACGTCGATGGTGCTGTTCGATGCGTCGTACGAGGCTCCGAACGCGTCGCGGTGCTTGATCCCTGGCCCCGGGCGCGGCAGCCGGGTCGAGTCGCGGCTCAGCGTGAAGCGCAGCTGGTAGCCGGCCGGCCGCTCCTGGACGATCAACGCCGTGTCGGCCGGCCGCAGCGCGAACCGCGGGCGGATCTCCGTGCGCCCGTAGAACACCTGCGTGGGCCCGCCGGTGCGCTCCACCTCCAGCCGGTACGTGCCGGCGAGCTCCCGCGCGTTCGCCCGCACGTCGGCGTCGGCTGCGCGCCGGAACTGAACGCGCGCGTTCCAGCGGATCGACCACCTGCGCAGCGCGTCCGGGTGCGCCCGCAGCCAGGCGGCGACGGGCGCCACCGCGCGCCAGGGATCCGCGGCGAGCCGCTCCTCGGAGGGAAGAAGGGCGCCGTACGCCCACCAGTCCGCGACCGTGGCCGAATCCAGTTTGGGGGACGGGAAGGTGGATGCGGCCGGACAGGCCTCGCGCACCGCGGTGAACTTCCGCACGGGGATGCGAATGGCGATGTCGGTGACGGTCTGCTCGCGCCCGGTGAGCGTGTCGCCGCGCACGGCCAGGCGATAACGCACCCCGTGCAGCCCGTCGTCGAGCACCAGCTTCACCGAGTCCGGCGCGATCATCCGCCAGTACGTCTCGTACCGGTCGTCCCAGTCGTGAGACGAGCGGAGCAGCCGCGACTCCGGCTCGATGTTGTGCACCCCGATGAAGGGGATGGAATCCAGCGCGAATCTCCAGTCTCCCTGGCGATAGCATCCCAGCAGCGCACGCCAGTCGCCCGGCGCGTCCGCTTGCTGCTGCGCGAGGGCCGCGACGGGGGAGATTGCGATCAGGAAGGATGAGAGGCGGAGCAGTCGCATCGGCAGTCCCCACCACGCTCACCAGCAGGATGCCGCCGGGGAGCTTCGCGGTCGCGTAGAAGACGTGGTCGCCAGCCCGCCGGGAGACGATAAGGGCTCGTCGCCCGTGGCACGGTACAGATACACGACGGCGCCGCGACCGGCAACGCACCATCCGAACCGCCCGACTGCACGGTTCCCGGAACCAGCGGATTGGTCGCGTGCCAGGATGACGTGAAGGGGGTCAGAGGTACCGCAGGGTCGGCAAGGCGAGTATGGATCGCCGACTTGGGATGAACGAAATCGGCTACTTGTCCACGAGCAGCTCACACAATGCGGTCGTACGATCGTCGCTGTCGTAAACCACCAGGAGCTCGTCCACCGACAGCAGGAAGATTCGGACGTCGCGAGCGCCGAGCTTTCTGGCGAACCTGATCGATTCGGGTGCCCACGGTCGCGAGTTCACCACGATCATGCTGTCGCAACCGGGATCGTCATAAACCGCTGTCAGGGCCAAAGCCAATCGCTGCTGAAGCTCCTCCGCGGCCACCGAGTCTTCGTCGCAGAACTCCAGCACGATACGCGGACGAAGATTGCGGAACACCGCATGGTCAATGTTCTGTTGCAGCGTCAGCCCTGTGGGGCTCCAGGCGAGCTGGGCGAGCTTGAGCCCCGGCACCCGGATGAAAACCTCCCTCGCGATTCGCGCGACCCCGTCCACCAGCAACCCCGCGCGGAGCTGCTGCAGCATCTCCGCGACGTCGTTCTCTCGGCTGTGGATGAGGCGGGACGCCAAAGCCTCGAGGTCGACCGCATTGCGAGCCAGTATTGCAACCTTCGAATCCGGAACGCCGTTGATGTTCTTTGCCAGCTTAGACAGTGATTGTACCAGCCGGGCGCGTGATTCGCCGATTGCGGCGAGATCGCCTTCAATCTGCCGAATCTTGCAGAATTCCCACAACACGGCGTTGCCATTCTCGTCCGCAAGCCGCAGGACATGAATCAATTGATGAATGGGCCCGAGATATCCTGCCCCCAGGAACGCACCGTAGAATCCAAGGATCGCGGCGCATGCGTGCTGGATGCACTCCATCGCCGCATGCCGCGATGCGGCAAAGTCGTTGCCGCCCATGAGCGCCGAAAGGATCCGGGAATGCGACTGCGCCCGCTCGAGCTCGTACGCCACCGTCGAGCTCATGTACGCCGTTTCGACGAACCACGGATGTGGAGGCTGAACCGCAATGTCGTACGCGAGATTGTAGAGTGTCTTGTACCGGATCGCATAAAGGTTCAATCCCTTCACCTGCTGCATCAATTCCTCGGCAATGTGCTCGATCGCCGCAGAGGTGATCAACCCCTCCTTCAGTTGTGACAGATCGGTTCCGAGGATGTTGTCGACGATGTGCGGGATCAGCACCTGTTTCAGGTAGCGAAAATCGAGGTCCTCCTCCGATCCGTCCCGGTGCAGCAGACGCAGCCGCTCGTGCGGATTCCCGTAGCGCCGCGAGTACACGTCTCCCCAGGTCTGCAGCATGCTCGCGGTGTGGTGGTCCGTCGCCATGCCGTAGATCGTTTTCGACACGGCTTTGCGGATATGCGCGGTGGTGACGACGTCGTCGGCACCCACGACGTCGATCAGGCGCGGCTCCAGCTCCTGTGCTACGGCGATCGCGACGGTCAGGGGAATCCCTACCTGGACAAGAGATCGGATCAGCCTCTCCGACGAAAACGGCTCGAACGTGTTGTTCTTGGTGGGAGACAGGATCTTCTGTGGAAACACCTCGTTGATACGGTTGTCAATCGCGGTCATTTGCTCGGCGAACCTCTGCAGGAGCGCCGTTTCGCCGACGATGAACACGTCACGGCCTGCGAGTATGTTGCCACTCCCCGACGCGTTCTGGCTGCTACCGCCGAACATGTGCATCCCTCCCAGCAGCAACGTTTTCGCGACCGCTGACGTTCTGGGAGATCTTTACCACCTGGACGGCAACGAATAGACTAACCAGCAGGCTGAGAACCGAGGCGAGGGCGCCGAGAAGTGCAACGACATCCATAGCTACCTGCCTTTCTGCAAAGTGGGGAAGGGAATTGGGCGGGAGAACCATAACTGACGGGTACACACTATCCTTGGCAGGATGCGAACACAACCCTTAGTCCGCCGATTTCTGCGGAACGCCAAGGCAGGTCTGTGAACGAAGGGGGCGCTGCTTCACGCCCACAATTGCCGTGGGCAATCCACGCACTGCAGCGCCGCCGATTCGTCAGGCGCTGAATGGGAATGTTGTCGCGGCCGACCATCCCTGAAGCGACGTCACAACAGCGCCGACTGGCCGTCGGGTGGAGCGCGCACGGGCGGGGGAACGAATCCCTCGCCCCCGCGGCTTCCGGAACACAGCCTCCGCAGCCACTCCGCCGGCCGCCAGATGGGTGTCGGCGGGACGAAGGAGTAGCCGGGCCCGTGCGTCTGCGTCCTCAGCCGGCGCAGGAGACGGCCGTTGGTGGCGTAGTAGACGCGCTCCTCCAGCAGGGTGCCGTTCACGGCGCCGTACGTCGCGAAGATGAACCGGAGGCGCCCGGCGCCGTCGTAGTAGAAGCGATGCGTCTCGGCGTGATCGTCGGTGCCGCCCTCCCAGGTCAGCAGGCGCACCCGGCCGGCCGCATCGGTTCGAAAGGTGACGGTTTGTCCCCAGTCGTCCCCATCGCATTGGACGGTCGTGTCGCGCCGCGCCAGGCGGTTGGCCGCGACCGCCTGCATCACCTCCTGGTAGATGGCGCGCACCGCCTGGATCTCCGGCTCCGCGGCAGCCTGGCGCGCACGTGACGACTGCGCCGCTCCGGTGGACACCGAGGCAAGGAAACAGGCGGCTGTCGCGAGCGGGATCGCCCATCGGAACGCGCGCTTCGTCATCGTCACCCTGCCGTTGAAGGTCAGCGGTTCTTTGAGATCATCCGCACGCCATTCAACAGTCATGCTAATCTCCGGATCAACTGTGCATCGCCGTAAGGAATGTCATTCCGAAGGCGCCGCGCCGCCCCTGTCCTCTATGCCGAAGCAGTGGCGCCTGAGGAATCTGTGGCCGGCTCCCGAGCCACAGGCCGCCTGTCGCTCGGACGCATGCCACAGATTCCTCGGGCGCCGCCCGGCATCAGCGCGATTAAAGATTCGGAGCAGCGGCGCCGCTCGGAATGACATCCGATCGGAATGCACAATCAATTGCGGCAGCCGGTAATCAGACCAGGCGATGGCTCATGACGATGACGCGGCTGGGATGGCCGGTGGCCGACGTGTATGGCTGCCGCCGCACCTCGGTGAAGCCGTGCCGCCGCCAGAAGCGCTCGCCCGCGGCGTTGTGCTCCAGCACGCCGAGATGGAGCACCGTTCCGCCCGCGGCGGCGACCGCCCGCTCGACCTCGCGGAGAACGCGGCTGCCCAGCCCCGCGCCACGTGCGCCGGGATCGAGCAGGAACAGACCGAGCCACCATTCGCCCTCGCCCGGATAGTCGCGGATGAGGTCGAGCACGCCGACGAGCTCGCCGTCCCGGGCGTGGATGGCGATCACGTGCTTGTCGGCGTGCGTCTTTCCCGGCGGGAGATTGGTCAGCAGGTGCTCCGCCGCGTCCGGACGCGCGGGAGCGCCCTCTTCCATCACGAAGTAATCGCCGCAGCGCTCGCACAGCCGCTGCAGCGCCGGCGCGTCGTCCCGCGCGAGCCGCGCGGTCGTGTACGGTGTGAGATCCAGATCGAGCATCAGGACGGTATCTCGCGTCAGCTCCGGCCGGAATTTTCGCGCGAGCCCGGATCAACGGCCCGTGTCCGCCGCCTCGGCATCTGGAGGCGGTGACAGGCCCAGCACGACTCGCACGATGTCCAGGAGAAGCACGTTGGGGTTGGCGCGGGGATCGTCGGAGCCCGTTTCGGACCCGAGGTTCGCGAGCACGGTCACCGACAGGCTGTCGTCCGGCAGGTACGCGTTGGCCGTCTTGAAACCCGCGAGCTCGCCTCCGTGTCCGAACAGCCGGTGCCCCTCGAAGGACATAACGCTCAGGCCATAGCCATAGCCGTGGTCCTGCGCCGCCGCCTCGGGCGTGGTCATGCGCGCCCACGACGCGGGGCCGACCACGCGCCCCTGCGCCAGCGCGCGGTTCCACGCCGCCAGGTCGCCAACGGTCGAGCAGAGCGCGCCCGCGGAGAAGACCGCAGACATGCTCGTGTACGGCGCGTTGACCACACCGGTGTCGCGCTGCACATAGCCCGCGGCTCGGTGCGGAATCACCGGCTCCGGGTCGCAGTAGCGCGTCGCCCGCAGCCCGAGCGGCTGGAAGATCCTCGATTCCAGATACCGGGCGTACGGCTCGCCCGAAACCTTCTCGATCAGCAGCCCCAGCACCAGGTAGCCCGTGTTGCTGTAGCTCCACCCCGTCCCCGGCACGAACTCGAACGGCTCGTTCGCGGCCAGCGCCAGCACCGAGTCCGCCGTTATCTCGTCCCGCCGCAGCACCGGATATGCGGGGAGCCCCGACGTGTGGTTGAGGAGCTGGCGGATGCGGACGCGGCGCCATTCCGCCGGCAGCGCGGGAAGGTAACGGCCGACGGGATCGTCCAGCGCCAGCCGCTTCTCGTCCACGAGCTGCATCACGGCGGCGGCGGTGAACCCCTTGGTGATCGATACGATCGGATAGACGGTCAGCTCCGTGGCCGGGACGTCGTGCTCCAGGTTCGCCCGGCCGTATCCGCGATACGCCAGTGTGTCGCGCCCGCCGCGGATGACCGCGATCGACACACCCGGTACGTACGTCTGGCGAAGGTACCGGGCGACCAGCGCGTCGATCTGTGCCGCGGTGTCGCCTCGTTTCATGGCCGAGTCGCCCGGCCTGGTACAGCCCGACGAAAGCAGTGCCGCCGCAAGCGCGACGGCACCGATGCGGCCCGCACGCATCGAGCGGAATTCGAACCGCCTCGTCGATAGATTCAGCATCGTGCCGTCAGGGAGCCGGACGCGATCGGGAGAGATCCATCGCGTAGAAGCTACGGACTACGCCGGGAGTGGGCGAGCATCATCGCCTGAGACCGCGGTAGCTGCGAAACTGGACGGCGGGAAACACTCGCATCATCCCTGGACTCGTTATCACCAGACACTTCCATACTCCTCCACATTATCTGCCAAATCACCAATACCCTGTCATCCACGCAAATTCGGTCGTAAACGCTTGACGCGAATTTATGGTCTGATTATGGTACGGCTGGAGACCAGCGGTACCGAGGGGCGCTCGCGTGTCGCTCCTCGGAGGTCTCCGCCCACCGATCTCTCGGAGGACGCCATGAAGGGAATGCCGGCAGCCATCACCCGCACCGTCGCAGCCGCCCTGCTGGCGGCGGGCCTCGCGGCCTGTTCGGACATGGACATCACCAGCAGCGAAACCCTCAGCCCGAAAGCGCCGCGCCGGCTGGCGTCGGGCGGCAGCGAGCTCCTCACCAGCAGCCAGACTCTGACGCCGAGCGGGAGCACGGGGGTGAATGCGGTCACCTACAGCGTGACCATGCCGGCGTCGGGCCCCATCTACCTGACGTTCAACGGGCGCATCGACTGGCCGAGCACCGCGGGCAACAGCAACGTGCTGAAGATCGTGGTGAACGGCATCACCGTCACCGGTACGCTGAAGTCGGCGCCGGCGTCGTACTCCTATTCCTGGGGCAGCGAGCCGTACTGGGACAACCGCATCGGCTCGGCGCAGCCGGAGACGCTGTGGGGGCTGTTCTGGAGCCCCGACTTCACGGCGAACACCGTCTCGACGAACGGATACTACGTGACGAGCCCGTCGAACCCGTACTACTACGAGTTCGACGTCACCGGACTGATCCGATACTCGCAGGCCAACAACATCACCATCAGCAACCTGGGCGGCTGGGTGAAGACGCTCACCGGCAACCAGCCCAACGCCGTCCTGCAGAACATCTCCCTGCGCAACTACTAGCCGGCGAGAACGGCTCCGGCGCACCGGAACGCGAACGGGCGGGGGATTAATCCCTCGCCCGTTCGCGCTTTTTTCGTTCGCATTCCACCGCGACACTGCTTCGTACCAGCCACTCACCGAGTCTTACCCGCGCGGCCACGCCACGGTCGCGTTCCCGAACTGCAGCGGTGGGTGAGGTACCATTCATCGGGCAACTGTGGACTTACGGTGACCCATCTGCGATAGATGTCACATCGGATATGCTTAAGGTGCTGATATGCATTCACCTGACCGGGAATGGTCCGCGCAAGGGTGCGGATATCATCCTCGGGGTCAAACAACTGCCGTGCGTATTCCGCAAACGGCATCGTTCCTCCCGGCGCCCGGCGCAGCACCTCCAACGCCAGCCACCCATGCGTGTGCGGCTGACGTGGATTCTGGTCCCGGAACTCCGGCGCGAGGGTCAAACGCCTGCTCTCAAGGTCAGCAACGGATGGAATCATCATTCCCAATCTCCGGTGTTCGTGACGAGCGCACCATGACTCAGTCTGTGGTGTTCCTCGAACAATCGCGTTTCTTCTCCCCATTTAACCGACGGAGACGTTCACGATCGTGAGTTGGCTGTCTTGTAAATCATCGGTAATAAACACTTTACAGTCGCAGTGGCGACAACGTGCGGGATTTCGTTCCGAGCCGCCGCGCTGATCTGGACGCGCGATCAAAAGAATTGGGTACTGTAGGCATTTCGGGCATTCAATGGCTGCGTTGTTCCCGAAACAGTCAGCCCGAAGGACCTGACCCGTTTCGCGCAAGCGCACCACTGCGTCCGTTATCGTAGCCATGTTGAATCTCAACTCCGTGCCTTCCGGCGCCCACCCTTCCGCCCCTTCCCGCGCCCGCCCGGCCCATGCCCGCCTGGCTTCGGGCACGACCGCGCCCACCATGCCGTCCGCCACCGTTGCGCCCGTGCCGCCCCTCGCGCCCATCCCCGCCGTCCACGCTCGCGCCTGCGCCGGCGTGCTTGCGGCCGCGGGGGCCGCCTTGCTTGTAGCGCTGGCCGCGGCGGCGGGGGCGGTCGGCGTCGGGCTCGCCCACCTCCTCCAGGCTCTCCATCTCCATCCAGTCGCCTGTCTTGCGGCGCGCGCGACCGCCTTCGGATCTTAGCGCCGTTCAGCGAGCGGGCGCGGATCGGGGTTCCCGGATCACCCTCATCGGCTCACCTCAGGATGCGTGGGGTGAGCCGGTGGCGGCTTGCGATTCGAGGCGGGTGAGGGTGTGGCGCAGCTCGATGAGCACGGCTTCCTGCTCCGCCAGGCGCTGGCGAAGATTCTGCGCCTCGCTCCGGACACCTTCGGCGATTTCTCGCGCCGCCTCAGCGATCTCGCGCGTGGTTTCCTGCTGGATCCTGCGCTCCTCGGCGGAGAAGCGAATCTCCTCTCCGCGCTTCCGCACGGTCTCGTCTTCCACGCGCTCGCGCTCGGCCTGCTCGCGGCCCTGCTCGGCGTGGGCGCGGATCTCCTCGGCGGAACGGGCGGTCTCCTCTTCGATCGCGCGCTGGTCCGTGCCGGCGAGCCACGCCTCGATACGCGCCAGCCGATGTTCCACCGCGGTTACGCGGCTCTCCAGGTCACGTTCCATGTTCGTCCTCCGGCAACGGCGACGAGCCTCCCGCGACGGACTGTGCGCCCCCCCTGAAATGGCGACATGCGAGGCTGAAGGTCGAAGGATTGCCTGCGACAGCGGCTCGACGGGAGCCGGTCGCACCGTCTCCCTTGGGAGATCAGCTCCGCGCCTTCCTTCGCCCGCCGCCCTTCCGCCCCTTCGCGCGGCCGCCGGGCCCGTGCCCGCCCGGCTTCGGTCCGCGGCCGCGGCCACCGTTCCGGCCGCCACCATGCCGCCCGTGCCGGCCCTCGCGCCCATCCCCGCCCTCTGCTGATGCACCGGCGTGCTTGCGGCCGCGGGGGCCGCCTTGCTTGTGGCGCTGACCGCGGCGGCGGGGGCGGTCGGCGTCGGGCTCGCCCACCTCCTCCAGGCTCTCCATCTCCATCCAGTCGCGCGGCTTGCGGCGCGCGCGGCCGCCGCCCTCGGTGAGCTGGATCTTCGCGTCGTCCAGCGTCGCGGCGCGGATGGGGTCCTTCTTGCCGCGGATCACCGTCCACTGCATCGGCCGGCCATCCACCGCCGTGGGGATGTCGCCCTCCTCGATGCGGTAGAGCAGCTTGGCGGGGATGCGCGCGCGCACCGTCCCCTCGCCGTCCTCCACCGCGTAGTCCAGCGGATACGTCTCGCCGCGGATCTCGATCTCCGCGGGGAGCGCCATCCACCGCGCCCGCTCGTCGCGCGGCACGACGGCGTCGGCGTCGATGCGCAGCGGCGTTTCCATGAACTCCGCGAAGGAGCGGACGCTGCCCAGCTTCGACGCGACGGCGTCGCGCAGCGCCTCGTCGCTCGCGGCGGCCACCGTCCCGCCGGAGCGGCGCCAGACCTCGCGCAACTCGCGCATCACCGCGCGGTTGTGCAGCTGGTCGGGGTGATACGCCTTCCCCGTCACGACGGCCTCGGCCAGCGCCCGCCGGGCGGCATCCTCCATCCCCTCGGGAAAGCGCTCCACGCCCTCGTCGACTGTCTCCAGCACGAAGCCATGGTACTCGCGCGTGCGGACGATGCGCAGCGGGTGGCGCTTGTGGCGCGGATCGTAGACCAGCACCGCGTCGCCCGGCGAGGCGAACTCCCAGAGCAGGTCCGTCTCCAGCTGTGTCCCGCTGATCGATCCGCGCGGCCGGCCGTTCTTGTCGGAGAAGTACATCAGCTCGCCCGCCACGGCGCCCCAGTTGCCGCAGACGCTGGTCTTGCTGACGCGCACCTCCTCGCCCCAGCTGGTCTCCTCGTCGATCACCAGGCTGAACGGCATCACCCGCGCGACCAGGCGCTTCCAGTCGCGCTCGACGGAGCGGTTCATCCGCGGCATGTGGCGCGGCAGATCGAGGTCCAGCGAGCGGTAGATGGAGGCGATGGCGAGCGCCGCGTCCTCGATGCTGCGGACGAGCACCCCGCGCTCCTCGCACCACTTCATCAGCTCCTCTTCCTCGAACACATGCCGCGGCAGGCCGTACACGTGGCCGATCGTCCCCAGCTCGTCCAGCGCGTGCTGGTAGATGTTGTACGCCGTCAGGTGGTCGCTGCCGGCGATCACGTACTCGCCGATGTCGTTGTCCGGCTTGAGCATCCGGTGCAGCGACTCGATCGACGCGCATCCCGCGACGACGGGCACCATGTGCTCGTCGGCGTTTACCAGCAGCTCGCCCCACGGCCGGTCGACGGGAAGGACCTCGACACGCTTCCCGTAGTCCGTCAGCCGGAAGTTGGCGATGATGCCGCGCTTCGTGAGCGTCTCGATCGCGCGGCGATAGGCGATGCGGTCGAGGGGGACGGGAAGGTCGAGCTCGTCCGCGCGCACGCCCATCGCCGCGCAGGTGAGGGCCACGCGCTCGGGGTCTCCCGCGAGCTGGAAGTTCGGCTCCGTGGGCCGCAGCGACTCGAAGTCGATGTCGCGCTCGGAGAGGATCCATACCTCGCCGTTCTCCACGCGCCCGTGCACGCGGCCGGCCATCTGCAGGATCTCGTTCGCCCCGAGCGGGAGACGGGTGAGGACGGATCTCCCCCGGTTCACGATCGTGGTGAACTGCGCGTCCTCGATCACCACCGTGTCTAGCCCGCGGATGTTGAGCGCGCTCTGGCCCGCGGAGGTCATCGCCAGCACGAACGGGTGCGGCGCGCCGTCGCCCTCCAGGAACGGCCGCAGCTTGGAGACCGGCTCGCCGCCGTGGTAGTACTCGGTCAGCACGTGGGGATACTTCTCGCCCAGCTCCTTCGCGATCTCCTCCGTGCCCGCGCGCGTGGGGACGAACACGGCCACGCCGCGCTTGTTGCGGCTGACGTGGCGCATGAAGCGCTCGCCTAGGAAGCCCAGCGGGTTCAGCGTGTTGCTGACGCGCACCTCGGCCGCCCGCTCGGGATCGAACGCGCTCGACTCGATCACCGCCGAGGAATTGAGATATTCGGCGTAGAACGTGGGATCGACCGTCGCCGACAGCCACACGAAGCGGCAGCGCGCGCGCTTGGCCAGGGCCAGGCAGAGCTCCAGCTCCGCGCTGGTCTGGTGGATCTCGTCGACGACCACGATGTCGTGCTCGTCGATCAGGTCGTCCTGCAGCCACCGCCGCGCGATGCCGGTGGTGATGATCACCACGTTCCAGTTCGGCGTCTCGGGCGTGGCCTCGCGCTCGCGGTTGACGACGCCCACGCGCAGCTCCGCGCCCACGATCTCCTGCGCGATGGGGCGGATCGCCAGCGTCTTGCCGGTGCCGGTGCCGGCCATGATGCCGAAGCCCTTCCCCTCGCGCGCGAGCAGGCGGATCTCGTCGCCGTGCTCGCGGTTCATGATCGTCTCCACCCCCTCCAACTGCACGCCCAGCTCGATGGTCTCGCACGCGGCGCGGGTGGGGGCGATCACGACGACGCGCCCCTCGGCGGGGCGTCCGGGATAGCGTTCAGACGGGGGGGTGGTCGAGACTTCGACCATGCGGGTCCGGGCCTTGTGGAAGCTGGAGTTTGACGGGAAGTTCCGCCCGGGCGCAGAATTACGCCCGCACCGCGCAAGCGCAAGAACACGGCCAGATGGGGATGATGCCAGACACCGCGCCAACGCTCGTCTTCACCCACGTTTCCGAGCTCGCCCGCTGCACCGGGCCCGCGGTGGAGACGGAATCCGCCGACCCCGCCGCGACCCTCGCGCGCGGCGCCGTGGCCGTGAGCGGCGGCGTCATCGCCGACGTGGGGGATGAAGATGCGGTGCTCGCGCGGTTCCCCGATGCGGAGCGCGTGGACTGCGGCGGGCGCGTGCTGACGCCGGGGCTCGTCGACTCGCACACGCACGCGGTGTTCGGGAGGTACCGCACGGACGAGTACGCGCTGCGCAGCCGCGGCGTGCCGTACATGGAGATCGCGCGGCGCGGCGGCGGCATCAACGCCTCCGTCCGCGACCTGCGGGGGCGGTCGGAAGACGAGCTGGTGGAGATGGCGCTCCCCCGCCTGCGCGAGATGCTGGCGTGCGGCACGACGACGGCCGAGGTGAAGAGCGGCTACGGCCTGGCGACGGAGCACGAGCTCAAGACGCTGCGCGCGATCCGGCGGCTGAACGAGCTGCAGCCCATCGACCTCGTCCCCACCTTCCTCGGCGCGCACGAGTTCCCGCCCGAGTACCGCGGGAGCGATGGAGATCGCGAGAAGTACATCGATCTTCTCGTCATGGAGATGATTCCCGCCGTCGCGGAGGCCGGGCTCGCGCGCTTCTGCGACGTGTTCATGGAGCCGGGCGTCTTCACCCGCGCGCAGACCGAGCGCATCCTCCGCGCGGGGCTGGACCACGGCCTGCGCCCCAAGCTCCACGCCGACGAGCTGGAAGGCAGCGGCGGCGCCGAGCTCGCCGCCGAGCTGGGCGCCGCCAGTGCCGACCACCTCGGCGCCATCTCCAGCGCGGGGATCGCCGCCCTCGCCGCGTCCCCCACCGTGGCGACGCTGCTGCCGGGGACGCTCTTCTTCCTCGGCCGCTCGAAGTGGGCGCCGGGGCGCGCGCTGCTGGACGCCGGCGCCACCGTCGCGCTGGCGACGGACTTCAACCCCGGCTCGTGCCCCTCACCCAACCTGCAGTTCACGATGACGTCCGCCTGCTCGCGCATGGGGATGAGCCCCACCGAGAGCCTCCGCGCCGCCACCGCCGCCGGCGCCGCCGCGCTGGAGCTGGCCTACGGCCGCGGCACCATCAGCGTCGGCGCGCCAGCGGACCTCGTGCTGTGGAACGCCGCCACCGTCGCCGAGATCCCGTACCGCCTTGCGGCGCCGCTGGTGGCCGGCGTGTGGAAGGCGGGCGTGCGGGTGGTGTGAGGGCGCCCTCTCCGGCTTGCCTGGGCTCGCCACCTCTCCCGTACCGGGAGAGGTAGGGGTGAGGTCATCTATGCGGGCGGCGAAGACTGGCGCGGCCGCCGACAGGCCCCCTCCCCCGGCCCCTCCCCCGCTGCGCAGGGGAGGGGAGAACTCAGCACGGACGCAGGTTCGTCGCGATGATGCCGCGTTGCGCGCCACCCTCTCCCGTTATCGGGAGAGGGCTTGCGCTCTAAGGCGCAGGGTGAGGGCTGCCCGCGGCCGCGCCGAAGGTGGCCCGACGGATAGATTCAGCCCGCGGTGGTCTGCCTCAGATCACCGGGTCGAACCACTCCGCCAGCTCGGGCGACTCGGCCCAGGGGTGCTCGCTCGCGGCGGCGGCCACCAGCGCGGCGGTGCGGCGCGGCGGCACGGCCAGCACGTTGCACGGCGCGTCGCGCAGCGCGGCCTCGGCGACGCTCCCCAGCATCATCCGCGCGCCCCAGCCGCGGGCGTGCGTCCCCAGCACCAGCAGGTCGGCGTTCCAGTCGCGCGCCTCGGCCACGATCTCGTCGGCCGCGAAGCCGGTGCGCACCACGGGGTGCACCGCGGGGCCGGTGGTGCGGTCGCGCAGGAACTTCTCCAGCTCCACCCGCGCGGTGTGCTCCAGCGCCTCGGGCGGCAGCGGCGGCGGCACGGTCGACCACCCCAGCACCGTGAGCGAGCGCAGGTGCGCCGGCGCGCCGAAGTATTGCCCGATGGTGTACAGCGCCGACTCGTGCACGGCCGCGCTCAGCTCCGTCAGGTCCGTGGTCAGCAGCACCCGCTCCGGCCGCCCGGTCACCGGCCGCCGCGCCACCAGCACCGGCACCGGCGACGCGCGCAGGACCCGCTGCGCCGTCGTCCCCAGGATCGCCCGGCCCAGCCGCGTGCGCCGGGCGGCGCCCACCACCACCAAGTCCGCCTCCACCTCGGCGGCGATGCGCACCAGCGCGCGCATCGGCTTCCCCGCAACGACGTGGCAGACGGCGTTCTCGCCGCCGGGAAGCTTGTGGGCGGCCTCTTCCAGCTTCTTCAGCAGCAGCGTCTCGTAGTCGCGCCCGCCCTCCGGGAACGCGGCCGTCAGCCCCGGCGACATCGCGAACAGCTTCGGCAGCTCGTACGCGTGCACCAGGTGCAGCTCGGCGCCCGACGCGCGCGCCACCTCCGTCGCCACCAGCAGCATCGGGTCGTCCGCGTCGATCTCCGCGATCCCCGCGACGACCTTGTGGTTCAGCCCGGACATGGAGTCCCCCTCGTCTCCGCAGGGTGAGCCGCGCGGCGCGGATCCGGTTCCACGCCTGCCGGCATGGGAAAGGTGCGCCGCCCATCCATCCCCCGCGTCGGAACGCCGCCGCGACGCGCGTGGGGACTTTCTCGACGGTGATGCAACTCGTGCGCACGCGGCAGGGCAAGAAATTGCCCGACAACGTGGCGCGCGTCCCCCCACTCTTCATCGCGCGCCGCGTACCCATCGTTCCGGGTACGGGCGAGTCCGCCGACCAGGAGGGGGAGATGAGCACCACGACGCGATCCCAACCCGTCATCCAGCCGGTGCGCGCGAAGACGACAATGAAGGCCGCCGTCTTCGTCGAGCCGGGGCGCATCGAGCTGCAGGAGCGGCCGATCCCGGAGATCGGTCCCGGCGACGCGCTGCTCCGCGTCACCACGACCACCATCTGCGGCACCGACGTCCATATCCTCAAGGGCGAGTACCCGGTCGACCCCGGCCGCATCGTCGGCCACGAGCCCGTCGGCGTCATCGCCGCGCTCGGAGCGGGGGTGACGGGCTATCACCTCGGCCAGCGGGTGATCGTGGGCGCCATCACCCCCTGCGGGCAGTGCAACGCCTGCCTCGAGGGGCTGCAGGCGCAGTGCGGCGGCAAGGCGATGGGAGGATGGCGCCTGGGGAACACGATCGACGGCTGCCAGGCCGAGTACGTCCGCGTCCCCCACGCGATGGCCAACCTGACGCCGGTGCCCGACGGGCTGACCGACGAGCAGGTGCTGATGTGCCCCGACATCATGAGCACCGGCTTCGGCGGCGCGGAGAGCGGCCAGATCCGCATCGGCGACTCCGTCGCGGTGTTCGCGCAGGGGCCGATCGGGCTGTGCGCCACCGTCGGCGCCAGGCTGCGCGGCGCCACGCGGATCATCACCGTCGACGGCATCCCCGAGCGGTTGGGGACGTCGGCCATGCTCGGCGCCGACTTCACCGTCGACTACCACGAAGAGGATCCCGTCGCGCGGATCATGGAGCTGACCGGCGGCCGGGGAGTCGATGTCGCGATCGAGGCGCTGGGGACGCAGGAGACGTTCGAGAGCTGCCTGCGGGTGCTGAAGCCGGGCGGCGTGCTCTCCAGCCTCGGCGTGTACTCGGGGAAGCTGGAGCTGCCGCTGGATGCCTTCGCGGCGGGGCTGGGCGACCACCGGATCGTCACCACCCTCTGCCCCGGCGGCAAGGAGCGGATGCGGCGGCTGATGAACGTCGTCGCCAGCGGCCGCGCGGACCTGCGCTCGCTGGTGACGCACCGCTTCACGCTGGACCGCATCGAGGAGGCGTACGACCTGTTCGGCCACCAGCGCGACGGGGTGCTGAAGGTGGCCATCCAGGTGAGCTGAAAGGAGGAGAGGACGATGTCCGACGCGACGAAGACCGTTCCGGTGCTGCCGCGGACGCCGGCCGAGCCGCCCGCGCTTCCCGCCGCCGCCGCGCCCGCGCTGCGGCCCGACGTGGAGCCGTGGGAGCCGGACCTGTGGCCCGAGAACGAGTGCATCCCGGACGACGAGCTCGACTGCGAGTGCTGAGCGCCGGGTGCCGGGTTTGGAGTGATGCTCGAAAGGAGAACGCGATGCACAGGATGCGACGGTTGGGCTGGATCGCCGTGGCGGTCGCCGCGCTGCTGCTGCCGGCGTGCTCGGGAAGCGGCGACGTGCTGGCGCGCTTCCAGCCGCGGATCGGCAACGCGGCCGACGACTTCCGCTTCGAGGTCGCCGGCCTGAACGGAGTCACCGCCACGCGCGAGTACACGTGGACGAACACGGGGCAGAAGGCCGACATCAGCCACGCCGCGCAGCTCACCGGCGGCACGGCGACGGTCACC